>CALVWH010000033.1 GCA_944364705.1 uncultured Bacilli bacterium
TTTTGTGATGTCAAACTATCTTTTAAATCGGTTGGTAAATTTTGAATAAAATACTCACTTTTTAAACATAGATCATCTACAAAGTTTTGATACTCTTTATCTTGGTTATTTTTTAATATTCGCGTAACATTTGGCAGAGTCACTAAAAAGATCGCAACCAATACCACAATGACCGCTAATACTTCGATTAACGTAAATCCTTTCTTTTTCATAAAGTAGCACTCCTTTAATCAGCAAAAAAAAGAGGGGATGTTTAACCTCCTCCTCCATTTTGCAAATAGCAAAATTCTCCATCCTTTTATTTTCTTATTTTTTAAGAAAAATCCTTCGAATTTTACAATCACAAAACACATTTCAATCTTCTATTTTTTCTATTTTTATTTTACTAGACTCCATACTCTTTGTCAATTTTTTTTTGAATTTTTTTCTTACACTAAATTTAATTTAAAATTTCGTTTTATTGTAAAAAACAGAAATAAGTCTGGTATTTGAAACCATGTAACAAAAAATAGAATTTAGCATTAAAATTTACGATGTTTTTTGAAGATTACAAAAAAAAAGAGAAAATTTCTCTATTATCGATATCCTTCGGTTTGATAATAATCCCCACATTTAATATATGGTTCAAACGTATATTGATTATCGTTTTTGATATAAATTACATATCCTGTACATTCAACATTAACATCTTTCGGATCCAATAATCTTGGAAGATAACTTTTGCGTTGTAATGTTTGCGTTGTAATTTTTACACCACCATTGCTTATGGACTCTTCTTCTGCATATTTTGTTGCAGCTTCCACCATTTTTTGTTCCATTTCTTTATAGGTATAACTTTGTGTCACATTTGAAAACACTGGCTCTAAATCCTTAAAGTTTTCATTAATTAATGCAACCGATACAATCAAAGCCATCGCTAAAATAGAACATCCAATCAAAACTTCATTTAATCCAAATCCTTGATTTCCTATGTTTTTAAAAAATTTTGTCAATCGAAATCTCTTCCTTAAACTTATAAAGTTTTGCTGGTCTACCGGTAGAAACCATCGTTGTTTCTAAAGTATCTTCTAAAATATCTAAAGATAACATTTTTTTTCTGAAATTACGACGATCCATCGTCGTTTCATTCATTTGTTCATAAAGAGTCTGAAGTTCTGGAATTGTAAAATCACTCGGATATAAAACTTTTAATACAGAAATATGATTTAACTCTATTCGAACATAAGATAAAGCATCTAACAAAATTTCTTCATGATTAAATGCCATTTTTGGTAAAGATTGTACATCAAACCATTCAAGTTCATAATTTTCGGTTTCTTTGGTCATATATTCTCTTGTTGCTTCATCCATATAACAAATAACGGTGGTTTGAAGATATCGTTGCTGTTCCATAGGAAAAGAAAATGCTTTCCATGATTCCATAAAAATATGTTCAATTTTAAAGAAATCAAAGATAATTTTTTGCGTATTTTCAAAAAAGGTTTCTTCTTTTTCTAAAAATTTCGTTGGCATCACCCAATATCCTTTATATGGATCTTCTTTTCTTTTCAAAAGTAAAACTTTTAATTTACCTTTATCTACGGTAAAAACAATGGATAAATTTTGAATAGGAAACTTAGTATTCATAAGAATTCCTCCTTCTCCCCTTTTTCATGACTCTTATTATAACATTTCCAACGTTTTTGTCAAATTTACACTTATCTGTATGTTTTAAAAGTTTTTCATTTTCTTTTGATAACGTTTTAAAAGTTTCTGATTTTCTTCAGCAAATGCTTGAAGTTTTGCTCTTTCTTCATACGATAAACTCTCTTTATATGGATGATTTTTTACCGTATCCATTGGTGGCAATCCAAACCTTTGTAAATAGCGATAGACACATTGAACTTTTTCTTCTTTAGAAATCCAAGGATCATAAATAACCGAAAATTCTTTGGTAAAATAATTTTGGATTCCTTTCCGATCCATTAAAAATTCCATTTCTTCGTTACGAAGATAAGAAATAAAGTCAGGAAAGGTTACATTTTCTTTCGAAACTAAAGCATAAAAACAAGAATAATCCATCACCTTTGCTTCGAAATCTACGTATTTCTCACTTCTAGAAAGAATCTTTAATTCTTTAATTTCATCAAATCCATGAAGCAAAAAATCTTCTAGATTCATTCCCATAGGAATTTGAACATTTCTTTGAATGTGTACTTCTCTTTGAAGATTCTTTTTTAATTCTTCTAAATATTCTATTTTTTTCATTTTCTTCCTCTTTTCTTATATTACTTCTTTGCCTTGATCATAGGCACTTTTACTTTTATCAGTTTCTTTATATTCTTTTATTTTATCTTCTAAAAAATAATTATAGATAAATTTCGAAGATCCTATAGTTTTATCAATCAATTCTTTTTGTTTTCTACTTGGATAAAGTCTAGATACATAGCCTCTTAAGATTTGCATAGGACCCCCTCTCTTTCTGATATATCAAGTATAGCATTGGAAACGATCTTTGTAAACACTTTCTTACAAACATTTGTTCATAAAAATATTATTTTATGACTTTCCTATTGAATAAAAAAAAGAAAAAAAGAAAAGTCTTTTAATCTTTTGGACGAAAAATTAAAGCAAAAAAGAAAGAGAAAACAATCGCAGACATAATTCCAGAAGAAGTTAAATTTAACATTCCCACACAAAGACCCATAAAGCCATAATCCATAGCGCCTTGCATGGCTCCATGAATCAGTAAATGTCCAAAACTAGTAATCGGAACCAAAGCTCCTCCGCCAGCCCATAAAATGAATTGATCATATAAATTAAAGATATCAAGAAAAGCTCCAACAACAACAAAAATAGTCGTTACATGTCCTGGGGTTAATTTCGTATTATCTAAAATGATTTGTCCAAGCAAACAAACAAAACCTGCGAATAAAAATGCGTGCAAATAATTCATGATAATACCTCCAAACTAATCGCATGAGCAATCGCTGGAATCGATAATTTTTGATTGGTCATGGAAGAATTCATTAGAGCACCAGTCGCAATTAACAAGACTTTTTTATAAGATTGTTTTTTTGATAGCAATCCATAAGCAACCAACGGAAGACATGCAGGTCCACTCCCTCCGGCATAAGCTTCTTTCACATCCCGGTAAATAAGGCAAGCCGCATCTTCATAATTGGTAAGCGTTATCCCATATTCTGATGCCATATATTCGATCAAAATTTGTTTCCCATATTTTCCAAGATCTCCAGTCATAATAAGATCATAATCACTTATTTTGGTTTTCGTATTTTGTAAATGTCGATATAACGTATCGGCTGCCGCCGGTGCCATAACCGCTCCCATATGATAGACATCTTTAACCCCCAAATCGATAACTCTTCCAAGCGTTGCATGAAGGATTTTGAATCCTTTTTTTTCTCTGGATACATAAGCTGCCGTTCCACCAGTTACCGTAAAGGTTGTTGTTTTTCGTTTTGGTCCTCCATATTCTACTGGATAACGAAATTGTTTTTCCGCTGCATTGTTATGAGAAGAAGTTGTACATAAAGCCGTTTTTACTTGTTTTGCTTCAATCATATTGGCTGCTAGAATAAGACCTTCAACCGAAGTTGCACAAGCACTATAAATTCCAAAATATGGGATAGCTAGGGTTCTTGCGGCATAATTTGATGCAACTAATTGATTTAATAAATCTCCACTAATATGAACATCTAAATCTTGTTTTGTTTTTTTCATTTTCTTTAATACAATTTCAGTACTTTCTTCCATTAATTTTACTTCTGCTTGTTCCCAAGTATCTCTTCCAAAATAAAAGTCGGAATACGTTTTATCAAACGTATTTGCCATCGGACCATTTTTTTCATACGGTCCAGCAATTCTTGCGGTTTCGTTAAGATATACGTCTTTATAAAAAAATGTCATATTATTCTCCAAACAAAATCAGTCTTAAAAGACCAAACGTATATGCACTAACAACACCAAATAAAATAACGGTTCCCGCAAGTTTAAAAATATTGGCTCAAATTCCGGTAACAAGCCCTTCCTTTTTATATTATAAAGCTGCACTTTGCATAGAGTGTGCAAAACCAGTAATGGGAATAATAAGTCCACAACGTGCAAAGTGAACCCATTTATCAAAAAAGCCAAGACAAGTAAGAAGACAACCAATTCCAATTAAAGTAACGATCATAAACACCGATGCTTCTTTGGTTGGCATGGAAAAGAAATAAGAATACATTTGAAGTAAAAATTCACCAAAAGCCCCCATAAGTCCACCGGTTAAAAAAGCAATCACTCCATTGGTAAGACGATCTTCTTTTGGAGTATTTTTTTTAACCAAGTCTTTATATCTACTTTTTTCCATAGACATTCCTCCTAAAATTATTATGTCCTAGAAAAAATTCTTTTATACAAAAAAAGGAACGCAAACGTTCCTAATCTACAGATTTTAAAGATTCGACCATAGAGATTTCTTTCAATTTTTTTCTCATGCATAAATTTACAAACAAAGCGAAAAAGATGGTAATGAGAAAAGATATCGTGAAGGAAATCCATGTGATTTTTCGTCCAAACATAACGGTATCAAATTCGGCAACGTTCATAATAAATAAATGTAGGATGGTTCCTAAAAATAAACCAACGAGTGCACCAATCATCGTTAAGACAATATTTTCGCGATATACATAAGAATTTACTTCTCGATCATAAAATCCCAAAACTTTGATGGTTGCGATTTCTCGAATTCGTTCTGAAACGTTAACGTTTGTTAAATTATAAAGCACAATGAACGCTAAAAGCCCAGCCGCAATTAATAAAACAACGGTAACTAAATTTAATGAAGAAATCATATTTTCAAACGTTTGTGCTACGGAAGTATAAAAGCTAACAGAAACAACGCCATCTTGTTTCATAAAAGCATCTCCGACTTCCCTTTCAACTGCATCACTTTTTTCATCTAATTTAATCAGCATAGTGTTTGGGACAACGGATTGTAAAAAGGTTTCTTTATAAATGGTTGGATTTAAATAAATATAATGATCAATATAATTTTCCGTAATATCTTTAATGGTTAAGGAGACTTGTTCATCATCTATGGTAAGCGTAATGGTATCTCCAACGGTACATTTTAACTCTTTTGCTAATTTTTCCGTTACAATCACATCATTTTTTTCTAACGAAATTTCTTGTTGCGTGATTCGATCTCGGAAAGATAGAAAATCTTCAAGATCTTTCGTTTGTTCTGGAACCATTAACGTTACATTTTGTGTTTCCTCTTCATAAGAAGCTTCTCCAGCTTGTTTTAAAACTTGAATACTATCTTTTATATGTTCATTTTCTTTTAAGGTTTGATAAAGTTCTTCATTTTGCACATACGAATTGGTGTTTTCATATGAAACCAAGCCGTCATATTTAAAAATTTCTCCAAATTGGACTGGAACAATTTCTCGAATACTATCGCGAATACCAAATCCGGCAACTAATAAAGCCGTACATCCGGAAATTCCAATGACGGTCATGAAAAATCTTTTTTTGTATCGAAAGATATTTCTTGCGGTTACTTTTTTTAAGAAATCTAAATGATTCCAAATCAAAGGAATTCGTTCTAAGAAAATCTTTTTTCCTACCTTTGGAGCTTCTGGACGCATCAAAGAAGCTGGAACTTCTTTCATTTCTTTTCGAACGGATAAGAAGGTTGTTAACATGCTAACCAAGGTCATTAAAAGAATCGCAAAAATGCCAAGTTGCCAATCAAAAATATATTGATATTCTGGTAAGTTATACATAATATTCCAAACGCTATAAATTACATTTGGAAAAATGGTCATTCCTAAAATAGCACCTAAAATTCCTCCGAAAAAGCTTGCGGTTACAGCATAAAGTAAGTATTTTGTTAAAATATCATAGCGCCGGTACCCTAACGCTTTATAAGTTCCAATTAAAACTCTTTGTTCTTCTACCATTCTCGTGATGGTCGTTAAACAAACAAGGGCTGCTACTAAGAAAAAGAAAATAGGAAAAATTGTTGCAATGGCATCCATACGATCAGCAGCGCTTTCATAATCCATGTAAGAATAATCGCTTTTCCGATCTAGTACATACCAACGATCATCGGTTTCTTTGGCTATATCTGCTTCGGCTTTGGTTAATTGTTCTTGTGCTAAATCAAGTTCTTTTTGACCATTTTTTTTCGACTCTTCTAATGTTTTTTCACTTTCTTCAATTTTCTTTTCTGCTGCGGAAACTTCTGCTTCGGCTTTTTTAATTTCCTGTTCATAAAGAACTTTTCCAGCAGCTAACTTTTTTTCAGCATCTTCAATGGCTTTTTGTCCAGCAACCATTTGTTCTTCTGCTTGTTTTAATTTTTGTTCTGCAGAAGCTAATTGATTTTGTAAATTTTGAATTTGTGATTCTATGATCGGTAAATATTTTTCAGCTGTCTCAATGTTTGCTTCTAAGATTTTTTTCTGATTTTCATAAAAGGTACGATCTTCTTCGGATATATTTGGATTCTCTAATTTTTGATTAATTTCTTCTAACGCTTTTTTTTGTTCTTCAATCGAAGCTTTTTGTTTTTCTAATTCTTCTTCTAACATTGGTAGATTGCTATTGACTTGATTTTGAAGTTCTTCAAACATAGCTTTTTGTGTTTCATAAGCTGTTTTTCCTTCTTCTAAGGCTTTTTTAGCATCTTCGATTTGTTGTTGCCCATCTTTCATTTGTTGCTCATAAGAAATTTTTTGTGTTTCTAATTTCACTCTACCAAGAAGAATTTCTTCTTTTCCTTGTTCAATCTGTGCTTCTCCTTCGGCTATTTTTTGTTCAAATAAATTTTTTTGATTTTCAAATTCTTGTTTTTTTTCATCTAATTGTTTTCTTGCTTCTTCTTTAATTTCTTCAATTCTAGAATCGACTAAAGTTTTTCCTTTGTTTTCAAGACGACTAGCAATTGGATTTAACAAATCAAAATAACTCTCTTGATAAGAATTTTCTTTTTTTGCTCCTTTTATGGTAACGTAAAGATCGGTATAATAATCGACTTTTATATTTTCTTCTGGTAAGAATAAAAGAGCATCCACACTTCCATCTCCAATAGAAGAAGTCCCGTGTTCATAAGACAAATAAAGAGGACTTTTGGCGGTACCAACAACCGTACAAGTATTTTCGTGAACATTTTCTTCAATCAAAGTATCTGTTCCTGATCGGAAAGTCAAAGAATCCCCGAGCGCAATTGTTTTCGAATCAAAAACACTATCTTCGATTAAACATTCTCCGGTATTTTGGGGCATTCTTCCAGTTACTAAAGTAATTTTATTTACCGAATTTTTTTCTTCTGGAATTGGGAACACTTTAAAAACATATTCGCTTGCTTTAACAGTGGATAACACATCAAAAGATTTTACTTTTAAAACTTGATCAACATCACTCATTTTCGCAAGTTCTTTTGCATCTTCCTCGGTAAAACCAATCGTGGATAATAAGTGAAAATCTTGATAGTTCGTATGATCAAAATATAGATCTGCATTATATTTCATTGCATCGGAACTTGATGTAACTCCAGCAAAGAAAGCCACACCTAAAGCAGAGATCGCAAAAATGGAAAAAAAGCGACCAAAGGATTTTTTGATCTCACGAAATGCGTCTTTATAAAGCATTTTCTTTTTCATATTAATACTCGATACTTTCTACTGGTATTGGATTTTTATTGATCTTTATTTGATCTACTTTTCCATTTTTTACCGTAATTACTTTATCTCCCATCGGAGTTAACGCAAGGTTGTGTGTAATGATAATGACGGTGACTCCTCGTTTTCTAGAAGCTTCTTCTAATACTTTTAAAACTTGTTTCCCGGTATTATAATCCAAAGCTCCTGTTGGTTCATCACAAAGAAGAATTTTTGGATTTTTTGCTAGTGCACGGGCAATGGAAGCTCTTTGCTGTTCTCCACCAGATAATTGCGACGGAAAGTTTTTCATACGATCTTTTAATCCAACCGAAGCAATAGTTTCCTCAATATCGAGAGGATGCTTGGATATTTGGGTTGCAAGTTCTACATTTTCTTTCACCGTTAAATTTGGAACTAAATTATAAAATTGAAAAACAAAACCAATATCGTAGCGCCGGTACGTAGTAAGTTCTTTTGCATTATAACGACTAATTTCTTTTCCATCGACAAAAATTTTACCACTAGTCGCACCATCCATTCCGCCTAAGATATTTAAAATGGTACTTTTCCCTGCTCCAGAAGCACCAGCAATAATCACAAGTTCTCCTTTTTTGATAGAAAAGTTAACTCCAGATAATGCTTCTATTTGAACTTCTCCAAGGGTATAAACTTTTTTTACCTCTTGAAATTCGATATAAGAAGAATTTTGTTTTTCTTCCATAGCGTTCCCCTCCTTTCCAGTCTTTTTTTTTATTATACCACAAAACAAAAGAAAAAAGAACGACTTCAAACGTCATTCTCTTAAGAAAATAAATTTTTTCTTCAAAAAGCATATCGTATCGTTTTATGGATATCAAAAAAATCACAAAAGTTGTGATTTTATGCTGCAGAATTTTGACGAATCTTTTGTAAGATTTTTTTCTCTTTTCGAGAGACTTGTACTTGACTCATTCCTAGAGTTGCGGCAGTTTCTTCTTGAGTAAAATCTTTAAAATATCGTTTTTGAATAAGTTCTTGTTCAAGAGGCGAAAGATTTGAAATTTCTCCTTTTAGCCAAACGGAATCATTCATATCAAGAGATGGTTTTTCATAAACGAAATCTGCAAGAGTTACTGCTTTTGAATCTTCTTTTCGTTTTTCATCTAAGCTATAAACCATTTCTCTTGCTTTTTCTGCAGCTTCGATCGTCTCTTGTGGAAGATTTAAAAAATCAGAAATTTCTTTGGTTGTTGGGGTATGCATCATTTTTTGTGCTAACAAATTTCTTACTTTTTCAATTTTAAAAGATAAAGAATAATAATCTCGGCTTATTTTAATTCCTTGATCTTCTCTTACATATTTTTTCATTTCCCCTAATATGTAAGGATAAGCATACGTTGTAAATTTTACTCCTTTGGACGGATCATACCTCTTATAAGCTTCTAAAACGCCTAAAATTCCTGCTTGATAAAGATCTTCTTTGCTTTGATAATTTTTAAAATAATGGGTCATTGAATAAATCAAATTGGCATTGTTTTGAATAAATTCTTCAACCGATTCCACGAACGCTCCTTTCTTTTTCTTTATCTTTCCCTTCCTTTTTTAGATTATCATAGAAAGGAGAAAAAAAAAGTCGTAAAAAAAAGAGGATAGCCTCTTTTTTATTAAATAATATAAGATCCCAAAATAATAGCAAGTAAGATATAAAGTACAATAATTACAATATATCCACTACCACTTCTTTGTTCACACGTACAAGTTGTTGTTTGCGTTGTAGGGTTGTTATGGTTACATGAGTTATTGCTACATGCCATAAAGATTACCTCCTATCTAGGGGCTAAATATAAGACCCAAGTATAATGATTAAAAGTATGAATAATACTAAGACAATCGCTGCTCCAGAAACTCCGGTATTACACATAAAATCATTCCTCCTTTTTGTCTTTTCACATTATTCTATGGAATTTTTCAACTTGTGTGCGTACTTCTATTTAAAAAGATTGTTTTTTTTGTAAAAATTTGTTATGATAGTTATTGTACAAGGAGGAATATACAAGTGAAAACAAAAGTTTTAATTGGAATTTTAGGAATCAGTTTACTTTTAACTGGATGTGGTGAAGTTAGTAAACTTAAAAATGGCGAAGAAGTGGTTGCAAAATTGGATGGAAAGACCATTACTGCTGATGATTTATATAAAGAATTAAAATCCAAAGGTGGTAGTTCTATTTTAGTCAATTTAATTGATCAATTTATTGCAGATAAAGAATTAGAAACCACCGATGAAATGAAACAAAATGCAGAAAGTGATTATAACACTTATAAAACGCAATATGAATCCTATGGCCAAGATTTTGATGAGGTTTTAAAAAGTTCTGGTTATGCAGATAAGCAAGAATTTATCGATGAGCTTATTTTAAGTGAAAAGAAAGAAGAACTTGCTAAAAAATATTTAAAAGAAGAAATTACAGATAATGAAATTAATGCGGAATATCAAAATAATATTTTTGGAGAAATGACCGTAAGACATATTTTAATTAGCCCGGATACCACCGATGATATGACAGAGGAAGAAAAAGAAACGAAAGAAGAAGAAGCAAAGAAGAAAGCAGAAGATTTAATTAAACAATTGGATCAAGGTGCTGATTTTGCAACGTTGGCAAAAGAAAATTCGGATGATGAAGGTTCAAAAGAAGATGGTGGTCTTGTAAGTGATTTCACAAAAGACTCCGTAGTAGAATCTTTCTGGAATGCTTCGATGAATTTAAAAGATGGAGAATATACGAAAGAACCAGTAGAAAGTGATTACGGATATCATATTATTTTAAGAGTTAGTCAAAAAGAAAAACCAAAATTAGAAGATGTAAAAGATGACATTCTTACGGATTTAGCAGATCAAAAATTACAAGAAGATTATACTCTTATTGATAAAACTTGGGTAACAATTCGTAAAAAATATAAATTAAATATTGAAGATAGCGAATTAAAAGATGGATATCAAGAGATTATTAATTCCATTGATGCAAACTAAAAAAGAGTTTAATACTCTTCTTTTTTTTGCGATATTTTTCGAAATTGATAAACCTTTCCTTTGGTTTTATGTTCTTGATATAAAGTGGTTTCTTCTAAGGGTTCGCTTGCTAATCTCTGAGCTAAAAAAGTAGCAATATTTGCAACCATTTCAGCATTTTTATGTAAATCATATTCTTCAATAATCATATAAATAGTTTCTAAATCTTCTAAATTAAAATATCCTAATTGTTCAATAATTTTTGTAAGGAGTGCTACTTTATCCATATCCATAGATTTTAAGGAAGAAAGGTGTGCATTTTCTTCTATCGAATCTAAGAAATTTGATGTCAAATATTGTCTTTTCTTCTCTAACCATTCGTTTTTACTTATATTTCCTTGACTTCGTAGCCATTGCTCTGCTCTTTCTACTGCTCCTTGCGTTTCACAAGCAATTTTTTCAACAAGAGAAAAAGACAAGCCATCTTTTGTTTGATAGATATCGTAAACTTTCACAGAAAAATCATTGATAATATCTACCCTTCCTCCGATTTCGTAACAAGTTCCTATAAGTAATTTTTTTCTTTTTCCAAACATTTTCTTCCTTCTCTCTTTTTTTTGATCGATCATTTACAAAAGCAAGAAAAATTACCGAGTATGGTTATTATAGCACACAATAATATAAAATCCTAGAAAAATTTAATCCTATATGATCGTTTCAAACATTCATAAGAAATCTAAAAAAAACAATCGAAAGATTGTTCATTTTAAAACTTTTTGTACTTGTTTTGACTGCTTGGTTGCTTCTTTAAATTGTTGATTTATAAGTTCAAAACAAGCATCTTTGTTTGTTAAAACAAAAGCACGTAATTCCTCAAAAGATAGATCGATAAGTTTTTTTGGCGATAAAGGATCTTCTTCTTGTAACGTATGATTTCTTAATTGAATTTCTTCTTGGAAAGTTTCTAACTCTTCCATTGTTAAAGAAAATAAGGGTTCCCTGTTTTGAATTTCTGGTAAAAAATCTATAATTCTTTGAATTTCCTCGGTTGTTATTTTTCCTTTTGTACTTATAGGAAGCTCATATCTTTGATAATAATCTTGCTTAAATGTTTCATTTTTTAAAGGAAAATCTTCTTCAATCCCATAAAGAATTTCAATTTTGTCTTTGGTTTTATAGATTTGTAAAAGATCTTTATTATATTGATTTCCTATATATCTTCCTTCTTCGAAGATCATGGCAGAGTTGCTTTTTCCTTTTAAATAAGGAAATTCTTCTGGATATAAATTGTAAGGAAAATATTTTTTTAATGGATTTTTCGTATTTTCTAAACAAATAGCTTTTAAATCATATGCAGCTTTTTGTTTTCGATGATTAATTCCATAAATAACGTTATCTTCCATGATATAGGCATATTTATCTCGTTTTTCGTTTTCTCCAATAAGCGATCGTTGGTCGTATGTATAAAATTGTTTAAAAATATATGGAAAATCTTTATTTTGATCACATTTTTTAAACGTTTTGGTTAATAACGTTTGTTTTCTTTTTCCTGGGTCTTGTTTTTGATAGATTACTTTAAACTTTACCCCATCGTTATAAAATATTCGAATCTTATGAGGATTTTCTTTTTCAAAGACAAGTTCATAATTTTTGTATGGAACCGTAAGTCTCGTAATTATTGGATGTTCTTTTCCAATATAGAAAAGACTTTCTTCTTTCCATGTAGGATGGTTTGCTGTAACTTCGTTAAATTGATCGCTTCCTCCGCCAAAATGTAACAGTTTCGCATTTTCCGTATATTTTGATCGATAAGAAATTTTGTTTTTTTGATCGATAATTTCTATAAGGGATAGCTCTTCATTTATTTTTGTTACTACATAATCTTCTTTCCTTGATAAATCGATTGGAATATGAAATAACTGAGTAATTTCTTCTAAGATGTTTTCCCTACTTTCTCTTTCTTTGAATAAGTATTTATAATTATTTTTTATTTTATTTAAAAATTTTTTGATTTGTTCTTGTTCCATGTTTTCTCTCCTTAAAAATTTTTCTTTTTTAATGTATAGGGTCTGGAAACTAATAACAGATCAGCTACCCTTTCCCATCCATCTTGCCATTCGTATCCGGCACGAATAATTTCTTTTTTCTTTAATTCTTCCTCAGAAATGGTTTTGTTATGGTAAGATGGGAATAATATTTTTGTGTTTACGGAATCGTTTAAATTCGATAAGCGGTCATCAATTTGAATTTCTGCTTTCAATAAATGTTTGGCGTTAGTAAAAATGAACTGTTCTGGATTTAAAAATGGCAACAAATGAAGTAAATAATCATATTTATCTTTAAATAATTTCCCAGAACCAGAAAGATCAAATGGATTAACACAAGCAGAGCAAATATAAATATTATAAAGTTCCTGTAATGCGCGAATGGTTTCTACGGCACCAGGTAATACCGTTGCTTGTTCATATAAGTTTTTGGTTCGAAGAAAGTGATTAAATGCTTCCATTTGTTCTTTCGGAATGACTTCTTCTTCCATATAATAGTTCGTAAAATCATCAATTTTATAATTGGATTTTAAAAAATCATTAATGGCTGGTAAAAATCCAGGAAAACAAATAACATCATCAACATCTAGTAAAAGGTCTTTTTTATTTTTCATAGCATGGTTTCTATATATTTTTTTTCTTTTTTTGATAAGGTTCTTGTTTTTCTTCTAGATTTTTATTGATTTCATTTTGAAGCCAAAGAAAGGAAAATCTTGGAATTTCTTTTCCTAACATATCTGGAAATATTTTGGTAAAAGGGACAATATTTACTGCATATGGAAGATTAAAGTATTCTTCTTGATCATTGGTAATAAATCCAGTAAAAATTTCTCTATAATTTCCTTCTTCGGTAAATTCAAAAAAATATTTTTGATTGGTTGTTTTCGTAACTGGTTCAAACGTTGACGAATCCATAGATACCCGTTCTAAATTGGCAATCATTAAATAATCTGCTTGATATTTTTCTTTCATTTGATATTCGTTAGCATCAAAAGCGCCTGCAATTCTTTCTTTTTCTTTTTTTGATAGCATGATTAAGCCTCCTCATGTTTATTTTATCATAAGAAAAATGCCTTGGCAAACAATTTGGATATCAATCGATTTCTTTTTTTTATTTTAAAGCAAACAAAAACTCTTGTATTTCCAAGAGTTTTATATTCTTTATGGTGTCCCAGGAGAGATTCGAACCCCCGACCCACGCCTTAGAAGGGCGTTGCTCTATCCAGCTGAGCTACTGAGACGTTTTGTTTTTTCATAACAAAACAATTGTACCATAAAGAATAAAATTATTCAAGAGTTTTTAATACACTTTTATAAATTTCTTGATCTCCGACAGTAAAAGAAACTTCTTCCACATCATAATTATCCGCTACCGATAAACAAATCGTATACAAAACTTCTTCTAAAATATATTTTTCATCCATATCATCAAAAATATAGGAATTAAAAACCAAATCTAAACGATCTTCTTTTTGACTCACACTCAGTAATCTGGTATTACTATTTAAAAAACTCATCAAATTGGTATTATAATTAGAATTTGAGGCTAATTCATCGATAATAATATGAATCTTATCCCTAGAATCATTGACATACTTTGTAACCGGTACATAATAAAAATGATCGTTAAAAGAATCCACATAATAAACTGTTACTTTATTGACATCTTTATAAGAGGAAATATCATACTCTTTATTAATTCCAATGGTTCGATTTAAAGTACTTGGTAAATATTTTCCAGTCTTAGGAAGCTTTGTTAAAATCGTACCATCTACATACAAAATAACATTTTCAACTTCATCGATACTAGTTAAGGTAAACGTAATGGCTTCTACCATTTTTTCTTCCAATTTTTCATCAATATTTAAAAGTTCTTTACTAAAATCTACTTTTAGAACCCCATTTTCTAAACCAACACTTTTAATTTGTGTTTCACTTGGTAAAAATGCTTTAAATCCACTTGGAATTTTACTTTCTAAAGAAGATTCCAAAATTAAATACGTAAGAAGCTCTTTTGCTAAAAGTTCTTTGTTTTTTTCTTGGGTAATTTGTACTTTTGCACGAGCCAAATAGCCCTTTTGATTTAATAAGAAAACATCATGTTCCATAACCGTCGTATCAACATAATTTACTTCTTCTTTCATTCTTTCTAAATTTTCCGTTGGCATTAAATAGACCAAAAATAAAACAAGTAAAGCAGATGTCGTTACCATTATTTTTTTTAAGGTTATTCTTTTTAACATAAATCACCTCTACTACATCTTATGAAAAAAAATCGCAATTCATGCGATTTTATATAGAGATTTCATTAAGTTTTATCAGTTCTACAACAGCACTTGCTCTTCCTTTTACCCCTAACTTTTGCATCACATTGGATATATGATTCCGTACCGTTTTTTCACTAATGTTTAATTTTCCTGCAATGTCTCTTGTAGTATAATTGCGTACAAGTAAATCAAAAACCTCTTTTTCTCTTTTGGTTAATATACTATTCATCCTATCCTCACTTCCTAGTGCTTTTTAAAACATTCCATAGTATTTTATGTTGAGAACAGGACTTTGTGAAAGAAAGACGCCTAAGATTCGGTCTGAAATTGTACCGAAATGTACATTTTGGTTTCATATAATTCTTGAATCATTCGCATAATATTATTTGCTAGTTTTGCATCATGTTCTTTCGCGAGTGCGACTACACGAATTTCATCTCCATCGATTTTAACATAAGATTTTAGCTTATAAGTATCTAAAATTTTCTTTTCTAATTCTTCTTCTTTTCCTCTGTTTTTATTAATATCTTTCATTTTTTCATAAGCATCATTTTTTTCTTCGGTTGTTGCTTCTTTATCGGATAAAACCGCTTTTAATTGTTCCATTTCTTCCATGACTTTTTCATTGGATTCAACACGTAAAGACGTTAAAATTTCACTTTCTTCAATGGTGATGGTTTCTTCACTTTTCTCTTCCGTTTCTGTACTTTCTTCGGTTTTTTCTTCAGCCTTTTCTGCATTTCTTTCTTCTGTAGTCTCTTCTTTATCATCGGTTGTTAAAGATGCCGTCATTAATAATTCCGAAGGCATGGTAATATAATAAATGCTCAAAACTAAAATTAAACTAAATAATGTTAAAAACCAAATATTCTTTTTGTTTATCATAAATATCCTCCTATACCTAGTAAACTATATGGTATAAAAAAAGTTTTATGAAATTTTTTGAAAAAAAAAGACGAAATCGTCTTAAAAATCCGTTTCTTTTTCTTCAATTTTCTTTAAAAGATAAGAAAGGAATTCTTCTTTTGAAATCGTCTTTGTTTCCTTTGATCCATGAATCCGATAACTAATCGTATGATTTTCTTTTTCTTTTTCCCCAATAATAAGCGTATATGGAATTTTTCTTGTTTGACTATCTCTCATTTTATAAGAAAGGGTTTCTTCTCTTTCATCAATCTCGGTAAAGATTTGATGCTTTTCTAACATTTCTTTTATTTCTTTTGCATATTCTTTTTGTTTTTTTGTAATTGGAATGATGTTAACTGCAAGTGGAGAAAGCCAAAGTGGGAAAACTCCTCCGAAATGTTCAATCAAAATTCCAATAAAACGTTCTACGGATCCGAAAATAACACGGTGAAGCATAATTGGTCTTTTCTTCTCTCCATGTTCGTCAACGTATGTAAGATCAAATCGTTCTGGTAAATTCATATCTAATTGAATGGTACCACATTGCCATTCTCTTCCTAACGAGTCTGTAACATGGAAATCTAGTTTTGGACCATAGAAAGCTCCATCTCCAGGATTGATTTTACACTCTTTTCCTGCTTTGGTGCAAGCATTTTGTAGAATTTCTTCGGCTTTATTCCAAGTTTCAATTTCTCCGATGTATTTTTCTTCTGGTCTCGTAGATAGTTCGATCGTATATGGTAAATGGAAAATACGATAGATGCGGTCAATGAATGCGATTAATTTGATAATTTCTTCTTCCATTTGATCTTCTCTCATGAAAATATGAGCATCGTCTTGGGTAAAGGTACGAACTCGGAAAAGTCCATTTAAAGCTCCACTTGCTTCATGACGATGTACAAGTCCAAGTTCTCCACAACGAATTGGAAGTTCCTTATAAGAATGTAAAGAGTTTTTATAAACAAGCATTCCTCCAGGACAATTCATTGGTTTGATGGCAAATTCTTTGTCATCGATTTTTGAAATATACATATTTTCTTTATAGTTTTTCCAATGTCCTGAAAGTTCCCATAGATCTTTATTTAACATAATTGGAGTCTTTATAAAGACATAACCTTCTTTTTGATGTTCTTCATACCAAAAATCTTCTAATTTTTTTCTTAAAATCATTCCTTTTGGAAGCCAAAATGGAAATCCAGGACCATATTCACTAAGCATAAAAAGTCCAAGTTCTTTTCCTAGTTTTTTATGATCTCTTTTTTTGGCTTCTTCTAAAGCTTCTAGATGGTTCTTTAAATCTTCTTCCGTTTCAAAGCAAATTCCATAAATTCGTTGTAAAACTTTGTTTTTGGAATC
>CALVWH010000034.1 GCA_944364705.1 uncultured Bacilli bacterium
TCTTAAACTTGATTTAATTTTTTTAGAAATATCTTTTGCATACATATCATTCATGATTGCTTTAAAAGGTGCTATATCATTATTAGAATTATCTAAATAAGTATCAATATTATCAGTAACGGCAATATATCTAACATCATGAGATGGAAAAAACTTTTCAATCAATTCTCCAGTTCCAATATAGTCTCTTCCAAGTCTAGACATATCTTTGGTAATCACCATATTAAGTTTACCTTTCAAGATATCATCGATCATTCTTTTAAACTCTGGTCTATCAAAATTTGTACCACTATATCCATCATCACTATAAATATCATAGACTTTTAAATTATTTTCTTTCGCATATTGAAGTAATAAACTCTTTTCATTTGTAATACTTTCACTTTCATATCCTTTATCATCATCTTCACGAGATAATCTTATGTAAAGTCCAACCTTGTATATTTTATTGATACTCTCTAACAATTCTTACCTCCATCTAAAGATAAATAGGTATGTGATGATGGTACATTATTTTTGTAAATCATTTGAAGATATTTTTTTAATTCTTTATCTAAAACGTCTATTAAGATATCATTTATATCTTTTTTTTCATTAAATATATAGTTAATTTTATATTTATCCATAACTTTCGCACCTCATTTAAATTTATGGATAAACAATTAATTTTAGTAATACTAAAATGCATAATATTTAAATTACACATATATTTAGTATTACTGATAAGATCACCTCTTTATAAATTATTCTTTTAAATTTCATATACATCGTCTTCTTTTATGCGGCATGCTAACTCATAAATTAATATTTTTCAAATCGTATATTAAACGATTTACTAATTCAGACTTATTCTAATTATTTTTTATTAATGAAACGTTTAAACAACTCCTTTATTCCATTTATACAAAAAAAAACATCCTACTTTTTATATTTGGTAAGATGCTTATTTTTTAATTGTTTTCTTCTATTTCAAAATCCAATAATTCTTCACACATTTTTTCATATACATCTTGTTCGTGACCGATCGTATCCATTAAGAACATTTTATCATTTTCATATTCTTTTAAACCTCTCATATAATAAGGTTTATCATCATCTAATACAATAAACGGCATAAGGTTATTTCTTAAGCATTCTTTAAACATTATAATTCTACCAACACGACCATTTCCATCTCCAAATGGATGGATTCGTTCAAATCTAAAATGAAAATCAACAATATCTTCTAAAGTAATATCTGTTTTAGAATTATATTCACTTAATAATTCTTCGATTTCTTTTTCAACATCTTCTGGTGCCGTAGTATTAATAACATTGACTACACCTATTATATTAGGAACTATTTTAAATCCACCCACATTATATCTAGGATTATCTTCATCACTTGTGTTTCTCTTTAATATTTTATTCATTTCAATGATCATCTCTTTCGTTAACAATTCATCGACATGATCTAACATATAATCAAATAATTTAAAGTGATTTTTAGATTCCATTAAATCATCTAATTTAATTAAATTATCACTTTTCGGAATAAAAGAAGAGGTATCAAATATTGCTTCCGTTTGTTCACTTGTTAATCTACTACCTTCAATTTTATTGGAATTATAAGCAAAATTAACTTGTGAATAATGATATATATTTCCTTTAAATTTAGATTCTTTTTGTTTAATTAATTCATTTTTAATTTTCTTTATATCCATAAAAACACTCACTTTCAAATATTAATTTTAATTATTTTAAATATTCCATATAATACCTAGTACCAGTTTCTTCTTTTATTCTAAAACCTAATTTATTATATAGTTTAATTGCCTTTACATTATCTTTATATACCCATAGATATATATTACTATTTGTATTGGCAATAATATCTTTTATAATATTCGTTCCTACCCCCTTATTTCTATATTGTTCTTCTATAAAAATTTCATCTAATAATAAATCATTTCCGTTTTTTGTTATCAAAATACTTCCAACTATACCGTTATTTAAAATAATATTTTTATATTTTAAAATCTGATTTGGTATAGTTTTATTGATATAATTGTTTATTTTTGTGATTTCCTTTTTATCTAAATCTTTTGCATACTCAAATATAGTATTTAATTTATATTTTTTTATTCTTTCTATATCGTTTATAGAAGCATTTTCCAATTTATATTTTTTATAACACATATAAAATTTTAATTTATCTTCTTGTTCTACAATAAATCCGATATTTTTATACAAGTTAACAGCAACTTTGTTTTCTTTTAATACATTAATGAATATCTCGTAATCACCAAGCAAATATATTTCTTTTATTATTTCGTTTATTAATTTTGTTGCAATTCCTTTCTTTCTATAATTTTTATCTATATATAATCCATCAAGCAAATATTTAGCATCTTTCTTTTTAGCAAATATATATCCTATTGGTTTATTTTCTTTTTTATATAAAAGAAGAATATTTTGATTATGAATCATATGTATAAAATAATCTTTGACAACAAATTTTTCATCTATAGTATTATCATATTTTCTTTCATCTTGAATTAATAAGGTCAAAAAATTATCACATATTTTACAATCATCATAACTATTTACTTTTATAATCATTTAATGTTCACCCCTTTTTACAGGATTTATTTAGTTGTTATATATCAATTATACCATATAAAAAGACATTTCTTATCAAAATGCCCTTAAATCTATACTTATTTATCCCTTAAATATTCTGGTCTATCATAAATTATCACTCTTGTGGTACTTCATGATAACATTCTTGTTCAATACATTTGGTAATTGTTGGTTCAATCACTTGATTTTCCATTACCATATTATTTGGTCTATGACATCCACATCCCATAAAATTTTGTTTACAATGACAACATTTTCTTCCAAACATATAAATCCTCCTATCTACTTTTATCATATGAGGATCTCCTATTTTTGCATATGTATTCGCCTTATTCATAGTTTTTATGTAAAACTTTATTAATTCCTTCACCAATTAATTTTGAAAGTTTAGAAACAACAAAATCAATTTCTTTTGGAGTTACCATAAAATTATAATCAATTGGAGTTAAAACATCTTTGATTAAACTACGAAGTTCTTCTTCTTCCAAACCACCAAGTAAACCAAGTAACATCTTTTTTTCTTCTTTTTCTAAATCTTCTGCTTTTTCCAAATAATTTTCCATTTTTACTTTTAATTTATTCGATGGATGATTCATTGTTTTTTTAGAATAACTAAAATATTGATATAAATAAAAAATCGTATTCGTTACAATCGTAGCAGCATCCACAACGGTAGGAATTCCAATCGCAATTACAGGAACCTTTAAACTTTCTTTGCTAATTTCTTTCCGATCATTTCCAATTCCACTTCCTGGATGAATTCCAGTATCCGTAATTTGGATCGTTTTATTTACTCTTTGAATCGAAGAGCTTGCTAAAGCATCAATCACTAAAATAAAATCTGGATGGATTAATTCTACCACTTTTGCAATTCGATCAGCAGTCTCAATCCCACTGCTTCCAAAAACCCCTGGTTTTAAAACAGAAGTTTCCCGGTACCCTTCTCCATTTTGATGGAAAAAAAAGAGTGGTCTTGTTACTAAAACAAAATCTAATGCTTTTGGTCCTAAAGAATCTGGAGTACTTTGTTCATTGCCAAGACCTACAATCAAAAATTTTGAATCTTTTTGAATTTTATTTTTCTTTAAAATTCGTTTTAAATATTTTTCAAAAACTTGAGAGACTTTTTTATAATTATCTTTATCCGTTACATCATCAAATTCAATCGTAATATAATTTCCTTCTTTTTTCTTTAAAGCACTTGCTCCATCTTTTTCTAAAATCACTTCATTTACTTTGATATCCTCTTCCATAATGACAACATTTTTAAACCCTTGACTCTCTTTATTTTCTAAAATCTCCGTAATTAAATCCGTTCTGATTGGATACTTTCCTAAATCCACCATATGTTTCATAAAATCACCCTATATTTATTTTGTTAAAAAATAATCTTTTTATTGCTTTTTTCTTTGAAATTTGTTAAAATAAGGTTATCGAATGCCTTTGGAGGTGAGAGAAATGGCAAATATGAAAAACGCAAAAAAGAAAATTAAGACAATTGCTAAAGAAAAAGAATTAAATAACGTTTATCGTTCAAGTATGCGTACAGCAATGAGAAACGTAGAAAAAGCAGTTGCTTCTAATGATAAAGAAAAAGCAAAAGATGCCTTAGCAACCGCAATTAAAAGAATTGATAAAGCTGGTTCAAAAGGAATTGTTCATAAAAATTTTGTTGCACGTAACAAATCAAGACTTACAAAAAAAATTAATGAAATGGAGTAATTTTACTTCTTTTTTTTTTACATTTACGTTATAATAAAGTTGGTGATGCTATGAAAAAGGTTCTGAAAACAATTGTTAGCTTATGTTTGATCGGTATTTTACTTTATGTAGTATTTCACAGAGAACAAGTACTAAAATTTTTTGTTGTTAATTTTGATTATAAAAAACAAGCATTTTCTCAAGAAGCAAACGAATATAAAAAAGACTTATCCATTTCTTTTGTACAAGAAACCGATAACTTTTTTCCAAGAAATAAACAAGATATTTTAAATATCTTCTACACATCCTTAAACAATGGCGTTGACGAATTTACGTATTATTGTATTGATGAATATTATCCAAATTGCCAACAAGAAAGTAAAGAAATCATGAACGATAGTGAAACACTTTCTATTGTTAATAACTTAGTTCATCCTTACAATAGTTATAAAAATTTAACGTTTGAAATTAACAGCCTTGGAAAAATCAAAATTATCGTCGACAAACAATATACCGAAAAAAATATCCAAGAATTAAATCAAAAAGTTGATGAAATTTTAAAATCAGAAATTACAGATACTATGTCTTTAGAAGAAAAAATCAAAAAAATTCATGATTATATTATCAACCATAGTGTATACGATAAAGAAAAAGCAGATGCGATGGAAAATAATAACCAAACGCAAACAACCTATGAATCTGATACTGCTATGGGAGTTTTATTCCATGGATACGGAATTTGTAGTGGATTTAGTGATGCGATGGAATTATTCTTATTTCGATTTGGTGTAGAAAACTATAAAATCAGTAGCCCTACTCACATTTGGAATCTTGTTCATATGGAAGACGGTTGGCGACATTTAGATCTAACTTGGGATAATCCAATTGTAAATACAGGGGAAAAATTATTACTTCATGACTTTTTCTTAATTGATACAAAATCCTTAAAAGACTTAAATACTTCTCATCATAACTATCCAGAAAATATTTATCAAGAAGCAAAATAAAGGACGACCATTTTATCGTCCTTTTATATTTCATATAATGGAAAATCTAATTTTACAGTTGTCCCTTCTCCATAAACAGAATCATATTCTAAATGACCTTCATGTGCTTCAATGATTTGATTGGATAAAGATACTCCTAGTCCAGTTCCTCTTGTTTTAGTCGTAAAAAAAGGATTTTTTATTTTTTGAAGGGTTTCTTCTTTCATTCCGATTCCATTATCTTCAATCGAAATGAGTACTTGCTTTTTATGAAGCTTCAATGTTATTTTTAAATATCGATCTTTTCTTTTTTCAAAAGATTCTACGCTATTTTTTATTAAATTAATAAAAACTTGTAAAAGTCGATTATAATCTGCATAAATATATACTTCATCATCCGTTGTTTGACATTCAAAGTGAATGTTTTTTTCTTTTAAAATTAATTTAAAATGTTCTTCAATATCTTCTAATAAAATATTTAAATCAATAATTTCTTTTTGTATCTTAATATGATTCATTGATAAAAAATCTTCTAATAATGTTAATGTTCGATCAATTTCTTTTTTCACAATAGGAATATAATCTTTGGTTTTTTTATTTTCTGAATCATACATATCTAAATATCCTTTACAAACAGCAATCGGATTTTTAATTTCATGAGTAATTTGAAATAAGGATTTATATAAAACTTTTTCTTTTTCTAATTCTTTATAATTTGTATGATATTTTAAAATTTCTTGTCCACCTTGATAAATAACATAACACAAGTAAATCATCAAATAGAAATACAAGATTGGAATAAATTCAAAATGGTTCTCAACAATTAACCAAAAAGTTTTAAATAAAACAAAGAAATAACAAAAGTTATAAAAATTCTTTTTCTCCATAAAATATAAAAGATAGTAAATCCCATATTCTAAAAAAAGTAGCCACAAAGCAATTTCTCCAGTTCCATAATAATAAAAAATATTCAAAATACTTAAAATCAAAATACTAGAATCTTTTTTATTAACATACGTTAAAAATAAGAGAATATCAAAGGAAAAAAAATAAGAAATTGGAAAAAATGGTAAAAACTTAGCAATCAAATAATAAGAAGTTAAAATCGCAAAGTCAAAAAAAAGACTATTTTCTTTTTTGTTTACATTTTTATTATAAGCTATATAGAAAAAATATAAATATAAAGGAAACATGAGTAACAAGGCATTTAATAAAAAGCTTTCAAAAATATTCATCTTTATCACCTAAAAGAATTATAGAAAAAAGCTTTGTCACTTTTTGTCGAAAAAAGAAAAAAAATGATAAAATTTATCATTTTAAATCGTCTATTTGTTTTTTTAATGCTTTAGCATTTTCACCTAAAATAATTTTTAATTGATTGTCAATTTCAACAATTCCCTTTGCTCCCATTTTCTGAATGGCTTCTTTATTTACTTTATTAATATCTTTTAAGGTTACTAGAAAACGAGACTCTTTGACTTCATAAGAAATTAAATTATCTTTTCCTCCAAGATATTCTACTAATTTATTCGCTTCTAAATTAAAATCTTTACGTTTAGATCTTATAATAGCAAATGCAATTATAAGTAGAATTAAAATAATAATAAAATATTGCAAAAAATTTTCCATCTTTGACAAATCCTTTCTTTTATCATTATACTATGATTTCCATAAAATGTAAATGAAGGAAAAAAATCATTTTATAAAGTTTACAGTTAAAAAAAGAAACATAGAAAACATAATTTTTTTAAAGCGTTTCTTGTATATTTTTTCTTTTTAGTGTAATATATTTAAAAGGTGGTGTTATGAAAAAGTTTTCCAAATATAAAGTAGATCCCGTCTTATTTTGTTTGCTCATCATCTTTGCTATTATTAGTGTTGCAACGATTTATAGTGCTCAAACTTTACTCGCAACAGATATGAATGATCTTTATATCAAACAATTATTATGGTATGGATGTGGATTTGTTTTAGCCTATTTTATCATGTTTTTAGGAAATAATTTTATTTACAAAAATGTTTGGATTCTCTATGTTTTAGGTGTTATAGCTTTAGGATTACTATTAATTTTTGGAACTCCTATTCATAACGCAAAATGTTGGTTTACCATTCCTCATGTAGGAAATATTCAACCAAGTGAATTCATGAAAATTATTTTAATTTTAACCCTTGGAACAATGATTCATAAATTCAATGAAACTTATCCGAATCCTTCGGTAAAACAAGAATTTTTCTTTTTGCTAAAAGTAATGGTTGTTGTTTTTATCCCTAGTATTTTAACTTTTTTAGAGCCGGATACTGGAGTTGTTCTGATTTATCTATTAATAACAGTCATTATGCTTTTCATTTCTGGAATTCGGTTTCGTTGGTTTTTTCTAAGTTTTGCGATTTTGTTTCTACTGGTAGCTTGCGTTCTTATTATTTATTTTAAAAGTGATGAATTATTTATTAAACTATTTGGAACAGACTTTTTTTTAAGAGTTGACCGGTTGCTTGATTGGTCGAATCAAAGTGGTTTCCAATTAGAAAATGGAATGAGTGCGATTGGAGCTGGAAATATTTTAGGATCTGGATATTTACAAACACCAATTTACTTTCCAGAACCACAAACCGATTTTATCTTTGCTGTGTTTGCTAATAATTTTGGCTTTATTGGAAGTACGATTCTTTTATTTTTAATTGCTCTTTTTGATATTCGGTTAATTTCTATTGCCATTAAAAATGATAATAATATTAACAAATATGTTATTGCTGGAATCGTCGGAATGCTCATTTATCAGCAAGTCCAAAATATTGGTATGACGATTGGAATTATGCCGATTACTGGAATTACGTTACCATTTATTAGCTATGGTGGATCCAGTCTTCTTAGTTATATGATCATGATTGGAATTATTTTTAATATTTCAAATGAAAATATTCGTTATAAAAATAAGAAATACTAAAATAGAAAGTAGACATCTACTTTCTATTTTTCTGTACAAATATCGCCTGCATTTTCATCTATAAATCGAAATTCTGCATCAATTGGACCAGTAACAACAACTTCAATTTTTGTTTTTGCTTGATATGTTCCATTTACTTCGGTTAAAACTTCGATTTCTTTTTTGGTTGCAGGATCTTTTAATGGTTCATCTAAATATCCTTCATCAACTAAATTTTTAAGTGGAATGCAGTAGGTTCTCCCCGCTTCCATTGGATAAACATTTTTAAATTTATCCATATAAAGTTCGGTTGCTTGAAACATAATTTTTTGATATTCTTCACTTACTTCATCTTTAGAACCATTTACTTGATTAATTACCGTCGGTAATAAAATAATGGTTAAAATGGCAACTAAAGAAACGACCGCTAAAAGTTCAATTAATGTAAATCCTTTTCTATGCATATGATCACAATCCTATCTTTTTTCATTATATCTTTTTTTTAAAAGCTTGTAAAGTCTATTTACAAGCATATCCTGCCTCTAAAAGATCCTTTATCATTTCTTCATAAGAAGTGTTTTCTTTTTTTTCTTTTTCTGCAATTAAAGAATTTTTTTTCTTTTTAACGGTGTAATTTTCTTTTTTATAAGCTTCCTCTTTCATTGTCAAAATATCTTCTTGAGAAGAAGAAAAATTTTCCATCATTTTTATTTTATGAACTTCATCTACTTGATAATATAATTTAACTTCTATTTCTTTTTGATAATTTTCTTTTTCTACTTTTAAATTACAAGTAACTACTCGGTCCGATGTATACCGATGAATTACTAAAAAATATGAAAGAAATAAAAGAAACAATAAGAGATAGATTCCATATTCTTTTATTCTTTTTTTCATGTTAAACTCCTTTATATTCTACACCTAAAGATTCTACATATGCTTTTATTTTGGCTTCGCTTAATTTTTTCCAATTTTCTTTTTGGTAATACCATTCAAAGTCTTCTTCATTGCTTAAATAAGATCCTTCAAAAATAGGTGCTTTTACGCCAAACAATTGTAGTGGAATTCGGTTTACTGCATAATAATCAACAAAGTCATAGACATTTCCATTTTCTTTATTAATTAAAGTAGAAGTTTCAATATTTCTAGCATAGAAACGAACATGATTTTCCGTTACTGGATAAATAGATTTAAAACTATCATAAATCGTAAGTTCTTCTTTTAATTCTTCTTCATCTAAAGAAGCTGGAACTAAAATCTCAAATCCACTTCTACTAGAATCACTATAGGAATTATGATGATTGCTATAAACGATTTTTGAAACAACTCCATAATATCCCATTGCATAAGCTCTTCTTGTGACTGGTTTCCACTCTTCGTCTCCCATTCCAAGACCATAAGAGTCATCGTCACGAATTAATAATACTTTTAATCCATGATCTTCATAGCGCTTTTTTTCATAAAGGGTTTGTTCAAGGTTTAACGCTTTTTCCGTAATGAAGCTATTGCTAGATCCAAT
>CALVWH010000035.1 GCA_944364705.1 uncultured Bacilli bacterium
TTGATCTTGATAAAAGAGTTGTTTTGGAGAAAGAAAAAGAAATTAATTTAACGACATTAGAATTTGATTTACTACTACTCCTATTAAATAATAAAAATAAATCCTTTAGTCGTGATGAAATTTTAACTAGTGTTTGGGGAGAAGACTACTTTGGAAGTGATCGTGTGGTTGATGATTTAGTTCGAAGGCTTCGAAAAAAAATGCCAAAGCTCCATATTAATACCATTTATGGATTTGGGTATCGTCTAACATGAAATATAGACTTAGTTTAGCGAATCAGAACTTTATTTTAGCGATTGCTATCTTTTCTATTATCTTTATTAGTCTAGGATTTATTTTACCTAAGGCTTTAGTACCAATTTATGAGAAAATTTTATATCAATATTTAAGTGAGCCATTAGTGTTCCTTGATGATACCTCTTACAACAATTTGGAGACAAATATTGCTTATCTATATGCAGATAATCAAACAATCTCTTATTCAGATAATTTATCGAAAATTATTAAATTGTCTCCCAAAAAAATATTAGAAGAAATAAATGATAACTACGGAAAATTTAAATATTATGGCAAAACGTATTATTATTCACGAACGGAACATATGAATGTAATAAAAATTGCCATAACAGATGATTCCTATGTCGAAACAATGGCAAGTGATATTTTAATTATTTTAATGCCTATTTTGCTTCTTACCTTTTTGTTTGTATTAGCTTTAATGATGATTTGGTCTCGTAGAATGCTTTTAAAAATTGGGTATTTACGAAGAAAAATCGAAAATTTTAATAATGATAACTTTCATGAGGAATACACCTATCATGTTGATGATGAACTTCGAGATTTATCCGTTGCGATTGATAATATGCAAAAATCTTTAAAAGAAGAAGAAGAATATAAAAATCAAATGTATCAAAATATTTCTCATGACTTTAAAACTCCACTAACAGTTATCAAATCTTATATTGAAGGAATTGAAGACGGTATTCAACAACGAGAGGAAGGTATCGAAGTTATTAAAAATCAAGTCGATAAATTAGAAAAAAAAGTACACTCCTTACTATATTTAAATAAATTAAGTTATATTAAAGATACCAAACAGTTTAAAAAAGACCGTGTAGATATTTCAGAAGTTATTCGTTCCTCTGCGGAAAAGTTTAAACTACAGAGAAGCGATGTTCAATGGAAAATTATCATAGCTGATAAAAAATTAAATTTTTGCGGAACCTTTGATATGTGGGAAGCAATTATTGATAATATTCTAAGTAATTTTATGCGCTATGCCGAAAAAGAAATAAAAATAACCGTAAAAAATAATCGTATTACCTTTTATAACGATGGACCTAACATTGACGATAATATCCTAAATGATGTATTTACTCCGTACAAAAAAGGAACCAAAGGTCAATTTGGTCTAGGATTATCCGTTGTAAAAAAATCTTTATCATTATTGGGATATGAAATTAGCGTAAAAAATGAGAAAAAAGGAATCAGTTTTACAATAAAATAGTACATAATTGTACTATTTTATTGTGCGAAAAAAAACGTTATGATATAATAAAAACAAAGTATAATAAGGAATGATAGATATGATAAATAAAGAAGAAATTTTACATTTTATTGAAAAACTAGAGAAAATTATTCAAAAAACAGATAATTTAGAATTACGTTGTATGACCGAATTAAAACAGTTTGAACAAGAAATTTTAGATTATGTAAAAACAGAATATCCTACCATTTATCTTGAACCAAATTATATTTATTATACTTTTTCAAAAGAATATCAAAAAAAGTTTTTAGAAATTCATAAAAAAATTCAAAAATATTTAACGAAAATTATTGATTATCTACGAGAAAACGAAAATAATTATTTTACAGAATTTCAAATTTCCATTATTGCTAATATGATAAAAAAGAATATAAATGAAAGTTTTGAAAATACTAATATTGATGATATCATCAATATTGAAATTAATGCAATTTTAATTCGCAACAGTAATGGAAATTTAAAATTTGCTAAGAACACTCTAAAGATAAGAAAAGAAATTTATGAGATTGTTAAACAACATTGTACAAATATAAAACAAAAAATTAATGCGATTTTACAGCAAGATATTACAAGTTTACTTGATTTTAAATTAAAAGAAGAAATCGCTCCTCAAATAAAACCAAAAAAGAAATTGTTTCCTGAGGTAATGAAGTATGGTTTTTTAGTTTCTTCCATAGTTATTAGTACGTATATTATTTATGATAATTATTCCTTTTATAAAGATACTGAAAAAGCGAAAGAAATCCTTTCCAATGTAGCTACAAAAATTGATTTAAATAAAACAAATATTAGTGTTGCTGAAGCAGAAAAACAAAAAACAACAATGGAAAAATTAAAAGAATTAAATTCTGATTCTGTTGGATATTTGAAAGTTCCAGGGACCAATGTTAATCATTCTGTTGTCCAGGCAAAAGATAATGATTATTATTTAGATCATGATTTTGAAAAGGATTATAATGCAAATGGATGGGTGTTTTTAGATTATCGAAATTCTCCTATGTTTGAGGACCGAAATAATATTATTTATGGTCACAATATCTATTCCATGTTTTCAACTTTAGCAAATACACAAACAGAAGAGTGGTTTTCAAATAAAAACAATCACTATATTACTTTAATAACCGAAGAAGGAGAGACTGTATGGCAAGTCTTTTCGGTTTATAAAATTGAAGTTGAAGATTACTATATCACGACACAATTTAATAGCGATCAAGAGTTTGGAACCTTTCTTCAAAAAATTAAAAATCGTAGTTTTTTTGATTTTTCAACCGATGTTAACGTACAAGATAAAATTTTGACGCTATCGACTTGCAATAAAAGTATAAAAAATGGTAGAACTGTAGTTCATGCCAAAAGAATTAAATAATTGACAATTATTTACATTCTATCTAAAATATCTTTACATTAAAACTTGACCTAGCAAGAACCATATATTATACTTAAAATAGATAGGAGAGATAGAAAATGAAATTAAAGACAAAAAAAATATTTATGACAATCTTAGGATGCTTTATTTTACCTTTTACATGTTTTCTTATGACAACTAATGCGGCACCTTTGCAAGCTAGAACAAATACTGGAGGGACTCCTTTAGAAGGACATCATTATCCTCAATTGTATTTTAAAACGTATGAAGCACAATATGAGGACGGTACAAAACAAAATTTAATGGAACCAGCAATCATTAATGATGATCTTGGTTTTACATCTTGTATTATTGTTAACGGAGCTGCTTGTGGTGGAGAATATATTACCATTTATGGAAAACTACAAGATTGGGCTATTGGAACTGCTAAAATTTCTGATGTAGTATTAAAAAGAGTTCCAGTTAGTGGAGGATCAGAAACTTCAACTTCGTTAACTGAAGGAAAAGATTATACTTTTAATGAAGCAACTGGTGAGCTTACCTTTCGTTTTGAAGTAACCGATACAGAAAATGCGATGTTTGAATTTAATATCACTGGAATTGATAAAGAAATTTATTTAGATGAAAACGGAAGTATTGTTAGTGATCCAACAGAATATCATGATAAAGTTCAAGCGTCTGATGTTACTTTATTTAGTACAACATTAAATACAGAAGGAGCTTGTCCTCCAGAAGAAGAAACTTATTGTGAAGAAGATCCAAGCAAAGATGATGAAGTAAAAGCTTGTATCGAAGGTGGAAAAGAAAAAGAAGAATGTATTGAAGAAATCTGTAATGCACCAACTCCAACACCAGAAGAAGAAACTTATTGTAAAGAAGATCCAAGCAAAGATGATGAAGTAAAAGCTTGTATCGAAGAAGGTAAATCAAAAGAAGAATGTATTAGTGAAATATGTACAAGCAATCCAAAAACAGGAGTATCTGTAAATCCAATTGTAGGTGCAGTTATT
>CALVWH010000036.1 GCA_944364705.1 uncultured Bacilli bacterium
GGCAAGAATAAATAAAAGTAAAAAGATTAATAAAATTATTTTCCATATTTTTCTTTTTTTCTTTCTTTTTTTCTCTTTTTTTTGTTTTGTTTCATAAGTTTCTTTCTTTTTCTTCATTTCATAAATTCCTTTCTTTTTAGGGATTTTCTTTTTTTTCTTTTTTAAAAGTGGTGGCAAAAACCATAAAAGATCTAAGGCAGCAACAATAAAAAAAGCTTTTAGAAATCCAATGGTAAAGATTCCAATTATGAAGGTAAGTAAACTAATGATAATGACAAGGATGTTTGTTCCATAATTAAATAAAAATTTTTTCATTCGTCCTCCTTATAAAAATTGATCAACAATTTTTAAATAATCAACTCTAGGATAAACCGTATCTTTAAGCAGGAAACCTTCTTTTTGAAAATAAGATACGGGAATGGATTTTCTATTTTCTGAATCAAGAAAATGTTTTAAGGCATCATAGCTTAAATAATAAGTTTGATTTAAACAGGAAAAGCGAACGATTAAAAAACCAATTCCACCATGTTCTGTAATTTTCTTTAAGTGTTCAATTTGATGGGTATGAATGTTTCGTAAAGGAAAAAACCTCGTATTTCTTGTTTCTTTTGCTTCAAAATCAATATATTTTCCTTTATAAATTCCATTATAATCCGTTGTCGAAGGTACTTTAAAGTAAGCTTCGGTTATTTTTGCTTCTAATCTTGATGGATAATCAACTTTCGTAATGGTAATTGGGGTTGGTTTTTTGTAAATAATTGCTTTGTTGGTATCGCGATAAAATTGATTGGATAAATTGATTTCTTCTTCTAATCCCATACCGCGGTGACTATAATTTACAACTTTTTCTGTTTTTTTGCAAATTCCACAAGGATGTTTCATACGACCACCTTATAACATTATACTACAAAAAAAGCAAGATTTCCACTCTCTGTGAAGAATATGAATAAATTGTAAGAAAAAAAAGAAGAAAAATTAGTTCTAGTTTTGTCGAAGAAAAAGAAAGAAAAAACTAGAAATGTTATAATATATTCGGTGATGATATGAAAGAACAAGAAATTCTTGAGGAAGTTGATAAGATTTTAGAAAATGTGAAAGATGTTCGGCGTAATTTAATCTTTATTCCTAGGGAAAATGAGGAAGAAACGGATGAATTTTTATGGAAATAGGAAATTTGACAAAAGTTGACAAATGATTTTTTTTTTGAGATAATCTTCATGTATATGGAGGTGTATAATGTGTATCAAGATCGAATTGTTTTGACCGCTAAGGATATTTTGGAAAAAGAATTTAAAATTGATACAAGAGGTTATAGACCACAGGAAGTAGATAAGTTTTTAGATCTTGTGATAAAAGATTATGGTGGATATAATAGTCTTTTAAGGGAAAAAGATAGAGAAAATAAAGAATTGCTGGAAGAGAATATGCAATTGAAACAAGAACTTAGAACATTAAAGACAAAATTAGATGCCATCGAAGAATCTTCTTCAAGTGGAGGAAATGTTAATAATGTCGACTTGCTTCGTCGGTTATCAAATTTAGAAAAAATCGTTTACGGAAAAGAAGAAAAAGAATAGTATTTAGGTAAACGCTGCATGTTTTCATGTAGAGGAAAGTCCATGCTCGCATAGTCTGTGATGACTATAGTGTTTGTGTATAGGGAATTCATAACCTATAGAAGCGTAAGCTTACGGCGGCAAAAAAACCTAAACGAAAGCATGGTTTGAGTAGCCATAAAGTGCCATAGAGACGAGTTTTTTAAGAAATTAAAAAAGTGGAACGTGGTAAACCCCACAAGCGAGAAACCCAAATTTGGTAGGGGAACCTAATAGAAGAGAAAAAGAATTTTCTATGGGATTGACAACGTCAATAGATAAATGTTTACCCATCTAGGAATAGAGGACAGAACATGGCTTATAAAATATTATTTTTTTTTGAAAGCGAGGTATTCGATGAAAGATATTGGCCAGAAGCTGAAAGAAGCAAGAGAAACGATTGGTCTTTCTTTAGAAGAAACCGCAAATGATTTAAAAGTAGAAGATTCACAAATTGCAGATATTGAAAATGGTAATTTAAAAGCTTTTGATGATATTGTTACTTTAAAATATTTTATTCGTGATTATGCAAAATATTTAGGATTAGATTATGATGATATTGTGGATGAATACAATGAATATCTATTTGATTCCACATCGAAAATATCATTAGCTGATATTAAAGAAGCAAAAAGAAGAATTGAAAAAAAAGAAAATAAAGAAAAAGAGAAAATCGTAAGATCTCCTTATACGATTATCAGAAAAGATCGTACCAAACAAAAAGTTATTTTATGGAGTCTTTTGTTTTTCCTTCTATTTCTATTGGTTAGTTATTTGCTTTTACAACTTTTATTTACACAAAGTAGTCCAGTAGAAAATGTAATTAGATAGGAGTCGTTTATGAATTTACCAAACAAATTAACGATGGGGCGCATTGTTATGGCGATCCTTATCATCATATTATTACTTTTTCCGTTCGAAGCCGTAGGTATCCAAATACCAAAATTATTTATTAATGAAAGCATTGTAGTTGATATTAAATATTTTATTGCTGGAGTGTTATTTATCCTTGCTTCCTTAACCGACTTTTTAGATGGTTATATTGCTAGAAAATATCATTTAGTAACGGACTTTGGAAAAATGTTAGATGCGATTGCTGATAAAATCTTAGTAAATTCCGTTTTGATCATTTTAGCATCCACAGGATTTGTTCATCCAATTATTGCCGTTATTGTTGTAATGCGTGATACGGTTGTAAATACCATTAAAATGATTGCTGGAAACAAAGGAAAAGTTGTTGCAGCCATTAAAACTGGAAAAATAAAAACTGCTTGTTTGATGATCGGGATTGTTTTAACTTTATTCTATAATTTACCATTTGAACTTTGGAATTTACGAGTTTCTGACTTTTTCTTAATAATCGCTGCGATCTTTTCGATTATTTCCGCAGTGGAATATTACATGCAAAACAAAAAATATATTATTAGTAAATAGGAGTACCAAAGAGGTACTCTTTTTTTTAGAAAGGAACATCTAACAAAAAATGATGATGCAAAAAATAAAAGAAGAAATCATTCAAGGATATCAAGTTTCTTATTTCATTTATCCACAAACTTTACAAAATATAAACCAAAAGTATTTTATAGTACCTGCTTATATGCTCATAAAAAAAGAAAAATATGCTTTTCTTGCAGATATTTTTGAAATTTTAGATTTACAAAAAATATCTGTACAAGATCCAAATTATTATGAAACAGGATATCAAATTATGGGGATTCTTTCGAATGATGGATCGATTGCTTTTCCAGATACCGTACTAGGTTTTTCTTACCTTTGTCCATATCTTTGTTCTTTATCTAAAGATGAATATTATGCTTCTTACTATACCGAAGAATTTCATGGACATTTTGCCCATGGTTGTCATTTTTCTTTAAAAAAAGGAGAAATCAACCTTTTAAAAGAAGGATTACCATCGACTTTAAAACTTACTTCAAATCCTTTTTTACTAAGCGACCACCATCACTTTTATAACGCCAAAAAACAAACGTTATCCAAAAAAGAATATGCTTATTTAAGTGATTTTTTTCTTCTAAACAATCGATGGATTGCACTTGCTTGTGAGAAAGAAGATCAAAAACTTACTTATTTTTATATTGATGAAGAAGAAAAAATATGTAGTAAGAAAAAAACAGAAGGAGAGTCTTTGGAAAAGGATTCGAAAGTTTTCCTTAAGAAAAAATTTCTTTGATCATAAAAAGTCAAAGTTTTTTTTTGAAAACATTTACAAGAATGTTGCTTTGTGATATTGTGAAAGTAGAGGATAGGCGTTTTAAAAATTAGGAAAACGAATTCAAATAAAAAATCTAAACCTTTTAAGGAGGAAGTATGATCAAAAAAATAAAAATTTTTTCAAATGAAAACGAAAAATGTCAAAAAATAAAAACACAATTAGAAAATCTTTTTCTTAAAAATAATTTTTCTATGGAAGAAGATTTTGATTTAGGAATTGCGATTGGTGGAGATGGCTCTTTTTTAAGAATGCTTCATCAAGTTAACTTTAAAGATGCTTTTTATATTGGAATTCATGCAGGAACGTTTGGTTTTTCACAAGAGATCGACCCAGAAAAATTAGATTTGTTTGTTGAAAAATTGAAACAAAACGTATTTCAAATCGAAGAAATTGGTTTATTAAAAACAACGGTAACGACCAAAACAGAAAAAATTTCTTTTCTTTCTTTAAATGAAGCTATCTTTCAAAAAGAAAATTTAGGCGTTTGTAAATATGAACTTTATATTGATGAAAACCTTTTAGAAACTTATGCTGGAGATGGCCTTATGGTAGCAACCTCTTTTGGTTCTACTGCTTATAATTTAGGATTTCATGGAAGCATTGTCCCAAGAAACTTTTCCGTGATTCAAATTACTCCAATGGCTCCTTTATATAGTCCAATGTATCCTAGTTTAAAACAATCCTTAGTTCTTCCAGAACAAACCAAAGTAAGAATAAAACCAGTGGCAAATTTCGAAAACTTTTTAATTACGCAAGATGGAAAAAGAAAAGTTTTTTGTGATGTGCAAACCATTGATTTAGAAACAGAGGATCGAAAAATAAAACTATTATCCATGGATTCTTATATTAACACGCTTCGATCAAAATTTTTGTTATAATAAAAAAATTTTAAAAATTACACAAAAACAACATATTTGTCCGGTAAACTGTTAATCGGAGGGACGCGAATGAAAAAAATAAACTATGGAAAAATCTTTCTTCGCCTAGCGATTATCTTTGTGGTTCTTTTTCTTATTATGATTATGATTTATCAAATCTCAAAGAAAATCAAAAAAGATAATTTAAATTCTTATGATTGGATGTATGATCATATTACGTTTGTACAAAATGAAAATTTTGGAAGCGATATTTATGAAGTCATTATGCCAGAAGATGTTTCGATGTATAATTTAAAATATCAAGAAGCTTTAGACGATAAAATCTTTGATTTGCACCAAAATCATCGATATGATCAACCAGTTCTTATGTATAATCCTTATGGAACCAATCTTTTATCGTTAAACTTATATTTTGAAAGCGATGAAAAAATTTTGGTATCTTATCAAATTGATACCGATGGATTTCCATCGTTTCAAAGAGATTTAGATTATCAAGAAGAACAAGCATACCAATTAATCGGATTTCTTCCAGGGTACGTAAATACTTTAACGTTAACATTTAAAAATGAACAAGGACAGCAAATTTATCAAAAACAAATCGAAGTTGATTTTCGCAATGTAAAAGCAAGTGTGGATACGACAATCGAAACGGAAAATGGCGATAGTACGGAAGCTTTAACTGATGGTCTTTATGCAGTTTTAGGACACGATAAAACTTATAATTCGAATATATATTTTTATGATAACGATGGTGTTTTAAGAGGAGAAATTCCGTTAAAAGGATATCGAACCGATCGAATTGAATTTGTCGGAGATTGTATGGTTTATACCTATGATCAAAGTCACTTTGCTTTTGTTAATTCCTATGGAAAAATAGAAAAAACTTATAACATCGGAAATTATACCTTCCATCATGATTATCGCTATGATGAAGAAAACAATCGTCTTCTTATTTTAGCCCAAGAAAAAGGAGCAGATACGATTGAAGATCGAGTAATTTCTTTAGACTTAAGTACCGGAGAAGTAAAAGAACTTTTAAATATGGAAGATTATTTAGGGGAATTCAAAGAAAAAAGTTTCCGTCCAGAAAAAAATACTTATGGTGGAACAGAACTTGACTGGGTTCATTTAAATAGTATCGATTTCTATGAAGATTCTTTATTTTTAAGTTCTAGAGAACTTAGCTCTATTATTAAAATCAGTTCTTTTGATACCGATCCAAAAATAGACTATATTATTGCTGATCCATCCATGTATGAAAATAGTAGCTATCAAAATTTATTGCTTTCAAAAGTTGGTGATTTTACGTCCAACGCTGGACAGCACTCGGTAAATTTCATTGATCTTGATGTTCAAAATGGAAAATATTATTTAACGTTATACAACAACAACTATGGAGGATCCGCAACCATGCCAGAGTTTACTTTTGATAACTATCCAGGAGTTGGTTCGTATGAAGAAGGAGAACATTCCATGTATTATAAATATTTAATCGATGAAAAAGCAAAAACTTATACGTTAGTACAAGAAATTGACGTTCCATATTCTAGTATTGTAAGCAATGTAGAAGATTATAAAAAAAATATCATTTCTTCTTCTGGAAAAAGTCATTTATTTGAAGAATATGACAAAAATGGAAAATTAATTCGTCGATTCCGTTATCCTTCGAAAAAATTTGCTTACCGTGTAATCAAATATGATTTATAACTTGCATTCGCAAGTTTTTTTGCTTTCCTGTTAAGAAAAATAGAAACAAACATCTTTTTGAAAAAAAATTTAAGATTTATGAGCCAAAATAATGAATTTTCTAAAAAGTTTGGTTGATAAAACTTTTTTTCTATAGTATAATCTTTTAGAGTGTTAGGAGGTCTTTTATGATCGAGAGATTAGAAACGATTGAAAAACGTTATCAATTTTTATCCGAAGAACTAGTAAAACCAGAAAATTTATCTGATATAAAAAAAACTATGGAACTAAGCAAAGAACAAGCTTCTTTAAAAGATGCATACGATGCATATCAAGAATATAAAAAAGTTTTAGAAAATATAAAAGAAGCCAAAGAATTAGTGAAAGATCCAGAAATGGCAGAATTTGCAAGAGAAGAATTGGAAGCAAATGAACAAAAGAAAGAAACCTTAGAAAGTCAGTTAGAAATTTTGCTTCTTCCAAAAGATCCAAACGATGGAAAAAACGTTATTGTAGAAATTCGTGGAGCTGCCGGAGGAGACGAAGGAAATATTTTTGCTGGGGATCTTTATGATATGTATCATCACTATGCAGAAAAAGAAGGTTGGAAAGTTGAAGTTCTAGAAGAAGAAAAAAGCGAAGCTGGTGGCTTTTCTTTTATCAGTTTTATGGTAAAAGGAGAAAATGTATATTCAAAATTAAAATACGAAAGTGGAGCTCACCGAGTTCAAAGAGTTCCAAGTACCGAGACCCAAGGAAGAGTTCATACATCGACCGCAACGGTTTTGGTTATGCCAGAAGCAGAAGAAGTGGATTACACGTTAGATATGAACGAAGTTCGAATTGACATTACAAGAAGTAGTGGGTGTGGAGGACAAGGAGTAAATACAACCGATAGTGCCGTTCGTCTTACCCATATTCCAACCGGACTTGTGGTTTATTCTCAAACCGAACGTTCTCAAATTAAAAATAAAGAAAAAGCAATTAAAATTTTACAAACCAGATTATATGATTTAAAAATGCAAGAACACGAAAAAGAACTTGGAGAAGAGAGAAGAAATAAAATTGGAACGGGAGATCGTTCGGAAAAAATTCGTACCTATAATTAGCCACAAAACCGAGTAACGGATCACCGAATTGGTTATACAACCAATACGTTAGATCGTGTCATGCAAGGAGATTTAGAAAAAATTATCGAAGCATTAATTACCGAAGATCAAAAAAGAAAACTTAAAGGAGAAACTTGTTGAGCGATCTAGAATATTTAAAAAAATATCTTCCGAAAGATAAACTAGAAGAAGGGATCAAAAGATTAGAAAATGGAGAACCCGTTCAATACATTGTTGGCAACGTAGATTTTTATGGATACCTTCTTTCTATCAACCCTTCTGTTTTAATTCCCCGTTTTGAAACCGAACTTTTGGTAGAAAAAACAATAAATTATAGTAAAAAATTTTTCTCTTGTCCCAAAATTTTAGATCTTGGAACGGGAAGTGGATGTATTGCGATCGCTTTAAAAAAAGAACTTAAATCCATAGTTGATGCGATTGATCTTTCAAACAAAGCATTAGAAGTTGCGAAAAAAAATGCCAAAGAAAACGATGCCGACATTACTTTTTGGCAAAGTGATTTATTTTCCAACGTTCAAGATACCTATGATATTATCATCAGCAATCCTCCGTATTTAGAGGAAGAAGAAGAAATTATGGATATTGTAAGGAACAATGAACCTAAAGAAGCTTTGTTTGCACCCAATCATGGACTAGAAATTTATGAAAGAATTTTTAAAGATGCTCATAAATACATACAAAAAAAAGCTCTTTTAGCTTTTGAAATTGGATATCGACAAGGCCCCATTTTAAAAAACATGGCCCAAAAATATTTTGACCATGCTTTGGTTGAAAAAGATTATAGTGGAAAAGACCGTTTTTTATTTTTATTTGTTGGAATTAAGCCTTAAAGGCTTTTTTTTATTTTTTCATATTGATCGATTGCTTGGTTGGTATAAATTTTCACTTTCTTTTCGATTTGTTTATCTTCTTCATAACGTTGGTGGTCGTAGGAATCAAAAAGATTTGAAAGAACATAAACTTCTTGATCATATAAAATAGGAAAAAAGATATCCGCAAAATTTTCTGTTTTTTCAATATAAGAAGAAAAGAAATCTTTTCGAAAATCTTTCATATTTTCTAAAACTTCTTTTAGAAATTGATGAGCCATTTTTTGCCCAAACGTTTCTTTTTCTAGATAAGGTTGATTCATGCGCGTTAAAATTTCTTTTTCTACATAAAGAGAAAAAGCATCATTAATTGTTTTAAAATACGAATCTTGATTTTTTTTATTGATTTCCTCAAAACCAAAATAGTTTTTTTCTAAATCGTTTCCTTTGGTAAATAAAATTCCCATTCCGTATCCAAAAAAATAACGTGCGACTTGTGCTTCCTGATTTTTTTTCGAAAAGATAATTTTTTTCTTAGAAGGAACAATCTTTGTATTTTTTTGATAAAATTTTTCTTTTCTTTGCACTTCTTCTATCATTTGTTTTAAAAAAGGATCCGCTAAATGAAAATATACTTCTTCTGCATAAGGAAGCATGTCTTCTATCGTTTTTTCTATCATAATATCCTCCATTTTTTTTCCTATTATTATAGAAATTTTTCTTTTCAAAGTCAAGAGAAAGAAAGAAGAGAAAAGCGATAAAATTTTTCTTTTTTTTCTAGACATTTTTTAAATATATGCTATAATAAAAAACAATTTGAAGGAGGGAATCGGAGTGAAAATAAATTTACCAGTTATTCTTCTTAGAAAAGATTTCCTTTTTCCAAGCGGAGAAATTCGTTTAGAATTTGGTGCCGAGGATAGTAAAAACATTATTGAAATATCCGAATATTTTCATCAAAATAAAATCTTTGTGATTACGGCGAAAGATCCTTTAGAAAAAAACATTCAATTAAAAGAACTTCCAAAAATTGGAACGATCGCAAAGATTAAACATAAATTAGTTCTTCCAAACGGGAAAATCCGTGTTTTAATTACTGGAGAACAAAGAGCAAAAGCTATTGATTACATTGGGCAAGATGAATTTAATTTAGAATCGATCATAGAACCAATGATCGAAGAAGAATTCGATTCCCAAAAAGAAATTTTATTTCTTCGTAAACTCATTCGCGAAGTAGAAGATTTTTTACATAAAATTCCTTATATGAGCAATAGTATGTTATCTTCTTTAAGACAAGTTCGAAGTCTTTCTTTAGCTACCGATATCACATGTAGTAACTTGTCAATTTCAAGCGATCGAAAAAGAGAATATTTAGAAGAAAATTCTCCTTTAAAAAGATTAGAAATGATCCTAGAAGATATTTATAAACAAAAAGAAATGTATGAACTTGAAAAAGAACTAGATAATAAAGTCAAAGCCAAAATGGATCAAAATCAAAAAGAATTTTTCATTAAAGAAAAAATTGATGTTTTACAAAAAGAGTTAGGTATTACAACCGTTCGTCAAGAAGAAATTGAGAAGATAAAAAAACAAAACAAAGATCATCTACCACAAAATATAAAAAAACGATTAGAAAAAGAAATTTTAAGATACGAATCGATGCCAGAATTATCGTTAGAACTTCCTAGTCAAAGAAATTACATTGATGCTTTACTTCAAATTCCTTGGAATATTCAAACGGAAGACTTTGATGATCTTTCCAAAGTAAAAGAAATTTTAGATAAACAAGAATATGGACTAGAGCCAATTAAAATGCGTATTTTAGAATATTTGGCTGTAAAGAAAAAAAATCCTGAAGGAAAAAGTCCAATTTTATGTTTTGTTGGTCCACCAGGAACTGGGAAAACTTCTTTTGCCTTTCATTTAGCAACCGCTTTAAAAAAGAATTTCGTTAAAATTTCCTTAGGAGGAATTAACGATGCTGCGGAAATTGTTGGACATCGAAGAACCTATTTAGGAGCAAATCCGGGAAGAATTGCGAAAGGATTAATGCAAGCAAAAAGCATGAATCCCGTCTTTTTAATGGATGAAATTGATAAACTTTCAAAAGACTATCATCAAGATCCTGCAAGTAGTTTATTAGAAGTGTTAGATCCTACTCAAAATGCTTATTTTAAAGATCTTTACATAGAAGAAGAAATTAATTTGAGTCAAGTATTTTTTATTGTAACAGCCAACGATTTAGAAAATATTCCAGAACCTTTAAAAGATCGATTAGAAATTTTATCTTTTCCTGGATATACAGAATTTGATAAAGTCATTATGGCAAAAGAGTATTTACTTCCTAGAATTTGTAAAGAATGTGGATTAAAAGAAGATGAAATTACAATCGAAGAAAATGCTTTATGGTTTTTAATAACCCAATATACCAAAGAAGCAGGGGTTCGTCAGTTAGAAAAACAATTATCTTCGATTGTTCGAAAAATCATACTAGAATCGATCATGCAAAAAAAAGAAGAAAAGAAAACGTTAACGATTCGTACGATAAAAAAGTATTTACCAGAAGAAAAAATAAAAGAACCTTTTATGGTAGCAAGACCAGGATTTGTTTTCGCTCTTGCTTCTTATGGATCTACTGGGGATCTTTTACCAGTAGAAACCAATATTTCTTTTGGTTTTGGAAAAATGATTACGACAGGTTCCCTTGGAGAAAACATTAAAGAAAGCATGCAAATATCTCTTTCTTATTTAAAAGCTCATCAAAAAGAATTTCATCTTTTGAAAGATAACTTTTTCCATAAAGATTTTCATTTACATATTCCTTTCTTATCTTTTAAAAAAGATGGACCTTCGGCTGGAATTGCGATTACCACGGCTTTTTTATCTTATATGAAAGGATTATGTGTTCCTACGAACATTGCTTTTACTGGTGAGATGAGCTTGACTGGAAAAATATTGCCAATTGGTTCTTTTAAAGAAAAATGTATGGGAGTTTATCAAAAACATATTGATATTATTATTTATCCAAAAGCAAACGAAAAAGAGATAGAAACCTTTCCAGAACGATTAAAAAAAGCGTTCACGTTTGTACCAGTGGAAGATTATCAAGACGTTGTATCTTATCTTTGGGGAGGAAAAATTTATGAATGAAAAAGAAATGATGTACTATTATCAAGTATTCCTTCGTTCTTATGTCCATGATTTTGAGCGAGATTTATATTTAGAAAAAGAAGATATGAATTCCTCTTTTCTTCAAGCCCTTCATCAATTTATTCAGTGGGAAATACAAACAGAAAGTTTAAATCTCGATTCCCTTTCTTTATTAAAAGAATTGGTTAATGAAACAAGATTTGAAGTCGAAGACCGAGGGCAATTTAACAAAGAAATTTGCTTGTTAAATCAATGTCAAGATCGAGGTGCATATGCTTATTATCAAACCGAATGGGATATTCGAAAACCTTATTTTCCT
>CALVWH010000037.1 GCA_944364705.1 uncultured Bacilli bacterium
CATTTTTTATAAAATTATAATAAAAAGAAGCACCGCTTCTTTATTATTTTAACTAATTACTTTTTCTCTTTTCTTAAAAAGAAAATTGTTCCAATCAAAGCAATACCAGAAACTAAAAATCCTAAATTTAATCCTGGCACAACATACATAATTTCAACAATATGATCACCAGATGAAATAGGAAATCCGATAAACGTGTCAAATACCAAGTCATAATCTACTAGTTTTCCATCTACATAAATTTGAAATCCTTCGTCATACCCAATTGTGGTAAACATATATTCTTTTCCTTCTGGAATATCGATCAATCCTTTTAAATATCCATTTTTATTATAATTAATTTCCCAATTATTCTCTTGCAAATCTGTAAATACCTGTTTATACTTTTCTTGATTTAGAACATAAATATCAAAAGGAATCTCTCCTTTCCAATTTTTATTTTCTAAACGAATTGTATAAGTATATCCTTTTTTCAAATTAAGTAATGCATAAGAGACAGATCCTGCTTTATATTCGTATAATTTTTGATCATTCGCATATACGGATGTTTCAGAAGCAGATGGATCTAAAATAAAATAATAAGCACCATCATTTGGAACTGTAAATTTATATTCATTCTCTCTTATTTTTACTTTTTCTTGTTTTTCATAAAGATTAATATCCTCACCATAAATTGCATTTACCATTTGGTTACTATAATCAAAAGAGTTTTTAAAATCATTTATTTTCATATTTTTTACTTTGTTAGAAGAAGCATAACCAAGTCCTAATGCCATCGAATTTTGGTAGATATTAACAGTTGCAAATTCATTATTATATTCTAAATGTCGTCCCCTTGACCAAAGAAATTTTCCAACCAAATCATAATAATTTGTTGTTCCATCTTGATAAAAAATATACTTGATGCCTAAAAGAGAATCTATAACAGGATCTAAATGATTATAATAGATATTATTGATTCCACCAACATAATTGTTGTTTTTTGCAAATGCTAATGGACGAATATATTGAGTAGATAAAAAACTAGAAAAACTATTAAAATCAAATCGAAATGAATTATTAAAGCCTATTTCAAAATTATCAACAACACGATAAAAAGAGAGGTCTTGGCTTTTAATTTCTTCCAATGCTTTATTATAAATTTGATAAGTTTCTCGCATTTCCCTTTTCGTTGGATATATCATATTACTTGTGAAATCGTAAAAATTAAAAATAAGTTCTAATACTACAATAAAATATAATGCATACTTGAAAATCGGCATATCTTTATATTTCGGCTTAATTCCCAATAATAATAAATATAAAAATACAAGCACTACCGAAATAAAAATATTTTTAACTGGTACTTTATCCAAACCTGCCAATAAAACAACCAAAGCCATAAAAATTATAATTAAAAATATAATTAAGGCCTGCTTTATATCTACTTTTTTTAAATTCAAATAACTTTTACATGCTAGCATTAAACAAAAGAAAATAAAAATAAAAGTATATCTTCCAGGAAAAGATGAGGTTTCTGTAAACCCATGCCATACAAAATCCAAGACATTAATAAACATACTAAAAATAAAAATTGCAAGTATACTAAAACTTAAAACTTTCTCTCTTCTTTTTATTTTTTTATTTATAAAGTAAAAGAATACTAAAATAAGAGCAAACATCCCAATGTAAATGTTATAATATCCATTCGACAAAACGTTCCCCATTTTTTTAGTTCCCATAAACAAAGAAACAAAAAACTGAGAAATAGAGATATTCAATCCTAAACCATTACTTAAAGTTTCATTGTAACTTCTTGCCATCATTGGCATTTCTTTTAATGTAGGAATCAGTAAAAAAGAACATAAAAGACCCGCAAAAAGAGAAGCAAAAAAGAATTTTATAAGCAAAGGTTTTATTTTTTTAAAATCTTTTTTTATTTGATAATTTAATAAAATTTGGTAAATAAAATAAAGACAAGAGAAAATACAAACAATATATCCCATATAATAATTTGTTAAAATTGTATATCCTAAACTAAATAAATAAAGACCTGATTTTTTCTTTTTCATTAATCGTTCAATTCCAATCATAACGATCGGAAGCATATAAACAGCATCCAACCAGATAATATTGAAAAAGTAAGCTGTCGTAAAGCCAGATAAAACATAAATTAAAGAAAATACATAAAAAATACCTTTTTCTTTTGTTTTAAAATGATTTTGAAAGAAAAGATAGGATGTAAATCCTGCAATGCTTAATTTTAGCCAAACAATTAGAAGTAAAGCAGCATCCATTTTTTCTGCTGAAAAAAACAAACTAATAAAATTAAATGGACTCATTAAATAATAAGCCAAGGTACCAATCATATTACTTCCAAAATCTTTACTAAAGGAAAAAAGTTCAAACAAATGATTTTTAAAATAAACCATTAATGGTAAATATTGCTGTTCCATATCAGAAATCGTAATTGAATTTCCATTTGGCAATAGAAAAAGTAGTGCAGCAAAAAGAAGCCCAACCACAAAAAAAGGAAGAAAAAAAGCAAAAAAATAAGATTTATTCTTTTTTATTCCTTGAATTATTTTTGATATTTTTTGCATAACATACACCCGCATTCTACTATCTTAGTATACAAAAAAAAAATCTTTAAATCAAGCTTTTTCTTCACCTTTATTAATTGCTTTAATTAGTTGTTATTTCTTTTATTATTTATTAGTTGTTCTTGAGCAAGAAATAACAGCATTATCAATACTATCACAAGTGTACTCACCAAATTTAATATCAGTAAGAATTACAGATCCCTCGTTATCGATAGACCAATAACCACTATCTGGTTTTGTTCCTGATACTTTGATCGAAGTAATAAGACCATTGTAAGAAACAGTTTGATTTCCAGAATCAGCATACATTTGTTCTACATATTGTAATCTTACTGCATCAGCAAGTCCATATGCAGCATCTCTTGCAGAGTTAAGTCTTGCATCATCAATAACACCTAAGATAATTGGAGTTGAAATTAAAGCGATGATTGCTAAAATAACGATAACTGCTAAAAGTTCAATTAATGTAAAACCTTTCTTATTGTTCATTTTTTCACCACCTTACTCTACCTTACAAAGTTATTATACTATGAATTTTTTCGTTAAGTCAATACCTTTTTACATTTTTTCCCACAATTAATTGTCCAATAGGTTGTTTCCTGTCATATTTTCTGGGATTTCAAGCGATAACAAAGATAAGATTGTTGGAGCAAGATCGCCTAATTTTCCATCTTTTACTTTATATCCTTCTCTACATAAAATAAAAGGTACTTCATTCGTAGAATGAGAAGTAATGACATGATTTTCATCATCCAACATATACTCACAATTCCCATGATCGGCAGTAACTAGTAAAGTTCCATCTAGTTCCTTTACTTTTGCATATAGTTTTCCTAAACATTCATCTAAGGTTGCGACTGCTTTTTTGGTAGCTTCCATATTTCCTGTATGCCCAACCATATCTCCATTCGCATAATTTAAAATAATAACATCATAAGAAGAGATTACAGAAAGTAATTTTTCCGTAATTTCATAAGCACTCATTTCTGGTTTTAAATCATACGTAGCCACTTTTGGAGAAGGAATTAAAATACGATCACAATTTTCATATTCTTTTTCCTCTCCTCCATCAAAGAAATACGTAACATGCGCATATTTTTCTGTTTCCGCAATTCGAAGCTGTTTTAATCCATGACGAGCAATTTCTTCTCCTAAAATATGATCTAGTTTTGGAATATGAAAGGCTGGTTTGCTTATCACTTCTTCACTTACTGGCATCATCGTAACTACTTTTAAATTTGTTATCGATTTCGTTTCAAAGGAAGAAAAATCAGGATTCGTAAAAGCTTTCCATAATTCTCTTAAACGATCTGGACGAAAATTAAAAACAATCACCGCATCATTATCTTCGATTATCCCATCTTCTTCTACCGTTGCAGGAAGGATAAATTCATCATAAATTTCTTGCTGATAACTTTCGCGAATGTAAGATACTACATCGCTAATCTTATTTTCTCCAAAAGCCATTACTCTATACGCTTTTTGGACACGATCCCAGCGATTATCCCGATCCATTGCATAATATCTTCCCGATATACTTGCAACTTTTCCAATCGATTCTTTTTCCATTTTTTTTACAAGTTCGTCGTAATACGTTAAAAAACTATCTGGAAGTGTATCTCTTCCATCTAAAAACAAATGAAGATAAACGTTATCAAAATTTTCTTTTTTGCATAAATCTAAAAGGGCAAATAAATGATTGATATGAGAATGCACTCCACCATCACTTAAAAGTCCACATAAGTGTAATTTCGAATGATTTTCTTTTGCATGATGAATCATTTCTTTTAATTTTTCATTTTCAAAAAACGTTTGATCTTTCATTTTACTATTAATTAATTCTAACGGTTGATAGACAATTCTACCTGCACCGATATTCATATGTCCAACTTCACTATTTCCCATTTGTCCTTCTGGAAGTCCTACGGCATTTCCGCTCGCTTTCAAAAAAGAATGTGGATAGTGACTCCATAAAAAATCAAAATTTGGTTTTTCTGTTTGTAAAAATGCATTCCCATGTTTTTCTTTACGCATTCCTACAACATCTAAAATACATAACACAAGTGGTTTCATTTGATCATCTCCATTTGTATTTTAACAAAATTAAAAAAAAATGTAAAACTATTTTTAAATTGCATCAAAAAAAAGAAAAAATACATTTTTCATATTTTTTCTAAAATTTTTTTAACAACTTCACTTGCTTTATACGCTGCTTTTTCTTCAAAATCATCTTCTCCGTTTGCAAAATCGGAAATGACTCTTAAAATCAAATAAGAAACGTTATTTTTTCTTGCTACATGAGCAATACTCGCACTTTCCATATCAACAAGATCAGCATGAGTTCTTTCTCTAATATTCATTTTTTGCTCTTCGGTAGTAACAAAAGAGTCTCCACTACAAATAGAAGATTCTATATAAGGAATGTTCTCTTCATTTAAAATTTTTTTAATTTTTAATAACATGTTCGGATTTGTTTTTATGTTTCCCTCTTCTGGAACACTATATTTCATAATTCTTTCTGGTAAAAAATCATGATAGGTAGCAGAAGTAATTAAAGCAAGATCTAACAAATGAAAATGATCTTGTAAACTACCTGCACATCCGGAATTTATAATAAAATCTGGATGATACGTATCGATTAAATACTGCACCCGCATTGCAGCATTTACTTTACCAATTCCACATTTACAAACCAAAATTTGATGACTTTTAAAAACTCCTTCATAAAAATCTTCCTTTATTTTTTTTAAAGAAAAAAACGTAAGATATTTTTCAATTTCATTATCCATAGCCCCCAAAAGAACAATTTTCATATTAAGCATCATTCCTTTCTAAGAAAATGTTTTAAGGCCGTTTCTAGTCCTAATTTTCCATAATCATAAGTAAGAGATCCTTGCATATAAGCAACATAAGGAGGACGAATTGGTCCATCACAAGATAATTCAATCGAAGAACCTTGCGTAAACGCTCCTGCTGCCATAATGACTTTATCATCATATCCAGGCATATCCCAAGGTTCTGGAACGGCAAAAGAATCAATTGGTGATCCCATTTGAATGCCTTGACAAAAAGCAATTAATTTTTTTGGATCTTGAAAAATAATATTTTGAACAATATCTGTTCTTTCTTCTTCTGGCTTTGGATCTACTTCATATCCCAAATCTTCCATTACTTGACTCGTTAAAACTGCTGTTTTTAAAGCACTCGCAACGACACTTGGGGCAAAGAAAAGCCCTTGTAAAATACTTTTATTTACGCCTAAAGAAGGTCCAACTTCTCTTCCTTCGCCAGGTAACGTAAGCCGTTCTGCCACAAGATCCATATATTCTTTTTTTCCAGCGACATATGCACCATTTGGTGCAATTCCACCACCTAAATTTTTAATTAAAGAGCCAACCATAACATCCGCTCCAACCATGGTTGGTTCTTTTAAGCTTACAAATTCACAGTAACAGTTATCAATCATAATAGTAATTTCTGGATCGATGTTTTTAATAAAAGAAATAACCTTTTCAATTTTCTCAATGGAAAGACTTTTTCTAGTAGAATATCCTTTTGATCTTTGAATTTCAATCACTTTAATTTTTTGGGCTTTTAAAACTTTTTCAATTTGTTCATAATCAAAGTCATTTTCTTTTAAATCAATTTGCTGATAAGAAATGCCAAAAGATTTTAAAGAACTAGGATTTTCTTTAATTCCAATCACTTCATGTAAAGTATCATAAGGAAGACCAGTAATACTAAGTAGGGTATCGTTTGGTCTTAACAAAGCAAATAGCGTAACCGTTAAAGCATGAGAGCCAGAAATAAATTGATTTCTTACCAAGGCATCTTCGGCTCCTAAAACTTCTGCAAATACTTTTTCAATGGTATCTCTTCCAAAATCATTGTATCCATATCCAGTAGTACTTGTAAAATGAGCTTCGGAAATTTTATGATTCCAAAAAGCATTTAATACTTTTTGACTATTTTGATAACATATTTCGTCTATTTTTTTTAACGTTGGCATTATTTTTTCTTCTGCCTTTTGAATGATTTCTTTTTCTTTCATATCTTTCACTCCATACCTTATTATAGAAGATTTTTTCACAGAAAAGCAAGTAAATATCAAATTTTAATGAAAAAGAACTTGAGACTCTTTTTTTAACTCGTTTATAAATGAAGATGGATTCTTTTTCGGAACCAATAAATAAATATGATGTTTGGTTCTTGTCAAAGCTACGTAAAATAGCCTTCTTTCTTCTGGATATTTGATGGGTTCTTTTTGGGTTTCTTTGAGTCTTTTCATCATTTTTTCATCTTGAATTTTTGATGGAAATCCATAGATCGTATCTTCTAAATTTAATAAAATACATTCTTCAAATCCCAATCCTTTTGCACTATGAATCGTCAAAAACGTCAAATCGCTTTCTGGATATAACGTACAAATCAACCGATTGTTTCGCATCGCAAAAAAAGAACTTTCCAAAAGAAATTTACAATCTTCTTGATATCTTCCCATCAATAAAATGGATTTTTTTCTATTTTTTTTTATAATTTTGATCACCTGATGAAGTTTTTCTGCTTGGTTTTTATAGAAAAAAATTTGAACAGGATAATTTAAATGTTTTTTCGAATATAAATTTTTTTCTAATTGTTTTGTATTCTTTAAAATAAAATGACTCGCAACATCAATTAATTCTTGACTATTTCGATAAGTCTCATGAATAGTCAAAAGTTTTCCACTTGGAAAATATTTTAAAAAGTCCATAAATAAAGATACTTGCGATCCAGAGAAACCAAAAATCGCTTGAAAATCATCGCCAACGGCCATTATTTTTAAATCGTTACACTCTGATAATTTTTTTACAAGTAAAAAACGCTGATAAGAAATATCTTGATATTCATCGATGATCAAATATCGATAAGGAAACGATTCTTTTTGGCAAGATAAGGTTTGATCAGCAAGAGAAATCATATCTTCAAAATCGATTTTCTTTAATTGGGTTAATTTTTTTTGATAAAAAAGAAAACAATCGTTTAAAATTTTCCATTTCAATTTTTCTTTGAATCGCGTATGTTTTTGGTAAAAAGAAAAGGTAGATATGGGATCTTTATTTCCTTTTAAATAAGAAAAAAAAGGAAGAAGAAATTTTAAAATAAAAAAAGAAAAAACAGGTTCTTCTCCTTTTTTAAATTTTTGATACTCTTCTTTTAATCGATATTTTTTATTGAAACATAGAAATAGTTTGTTTCGAAAAAAAGGATCTTTTATGTTTTCTTTCAGAAATTCACAAAAGATTTTTTGTTTTTCTGGATCCGTGATTACAGAAAATGACTTTTTGTTTTTCTTTAAAATTTGATAACCTAATTTATGAAAGGTCCAAACCGAAACGTTAGAAAAACCAAAGTCTTCTTGAATTCGTTTTCGAATTTCTTCGGTTGCTTTTCTGGTAAAGGAAAGAACCAAAATCTCTTTTTCTAAAACTTTTTTAATCTCGATTAAATACTTCACTTTAGCAGCCATGGTCGTTGTTTTACCACTTCCTGCTCCAGCAAGAACTAATAAATATTTTGAATTGTCAAGAAGAACGTCTCTTTGACATTCATCTAAAACAATCAGAGGATCTACAGAATCAAACATATGGTCAAAATAAAAGGTTAAACTGTCTTTTTCCATATTATTATCCTTCTATTTTTGATTGTAAAATCCTTGTTTTTTTTTGACATTTTTTGACAATATAGAAAAATCTAATTTTGTATATCTTGCGAAAATATTACAAAAAAAGGAGTATTTTTATACTCCCATACTTCCTGATGTTTCCGGTAACGTAGATCCTCCTGAAATTACAATCCCTTCTCCTGTGATATAAGAAGCCTCTGGGCTTGCTAAAAAAGCAGCAAGTTCTCCAAGTTCTAAAATGGTTCCAAGTCTTCCCATAGGAATTCCTCTAGCAATTCCTTCGATTACCGCTTCTGGATTTTCTGGATTTGTTTGTTTGGCCATTTGATCAACCATTGGTGTGCGAATATAACCAGGTAAAATCGCATTTACGCGAATATGATCCCCTACAAGTTCCATCGCAAGTGCTTTCGTAAATCCGATCAAAGCCGCTTTTGTCGTCGCATAAGCAACTTCTCCCGTATCCGCAACCATTGGTCCGGTAACACTAGATAAATTTACGATATTCCCTTGAACTTTTTTTAAATATGGTAAACATGCTTTCGTAACATTCCAAGTTCCTTTTATGTTAATATCAAAATGAAAATCACGAACTTCATTGGTCATGGTTTCAAAAGGTTCTAAACGGCATACTCCCGCATTATTGACTAAAATATCAATTTTTCCATAATATTCGGCAATTTTGTCAATCGCACTTTTTACTTTTTCTTCTTCCCGAATATCCACTTGACAACCTTTCACATCATACCCATTTTCACGAAGTTCTTTTACCGTATCGGTAATTTTTGGATCTTTATCTAAGATTGCAACCTTCGCACCATATTTTAAAAATACGTTTACAATTCCAAGGCCATTTCCCATAGCTCCACCAGTCACGACTGCAATTTTTCCATCAAGTTTCATATTTATTCCCCTTTCAAAATATCTTTTATATAATAGTTATCTTTCCCCAAAACAATCGTAAAATTCTTACTTGTTTCATATTCTGGCGAAATAGATGCTAATTGATTGGTGTCTAAGACTTTATATTGATACTTTGCTTGATATTCCTCTCCTTCGTTAATTACCTCAAGTAAAGTACATGTAATTTCAACATTTGAAATTGGTAAATAACGTCCTGACATATGCTCGGTATGTTCTATTAACAAATTTTGACTTTCCTCATGTTCATATTGCATTGGATTTTTTGAAAGAAAAGTATGGTAATCCTCACTTTTCGTAAAATCCTTAAGATTAAAATAAGAATCCATGTAAGCATCAATATCTTCCTCTTTATATGAAGAAACACCATCGTTATCGGTCATTTTTCCATCTTCAAATAATAACCATAATACATAATTTAATTTTTCTTCCTTCGATGCAATCGATATATCAAAAGGACTTAACATAAGGTTTTTTGTATAAGAATTATTCACAAAAGAGTCTAAATACCTCTCCACTTCAGAGCGAACTTGCTCCATATTCTCCTCTTTTGGTTCTTCTACTTTTTGAATAATTTTATTTTCTTCTAATAACTTATCGATTTGTCTTTTTTGATCATAAATAATATAAATCAGTAAAGAAAAGACAATCGCAAAGCAAAAAATAAAGACATAAATAATTTTTTTCATAAAAGATCCCCTTCCCATGATTTCTTATTTATTTTGGATCAATTTATTATATTTTACTGAATGAAAGAAAACAAACAATCCTAATAAAAAGTCAATAAGATCCAAAAGCAAAATGGTCAGTATCATGAAAACGCCAACAACAATTCCGATGATTCCAGCCATTTTTTCTATTTTTTGCAAAATAATACCCAGCAAGAAACAAAATAGCATAAACAATAGAAAAGTAATTAAAAGGACCATGAAAAATAGAATAAGCAACAACAATTAATTGTAAAGCAAACAAAACAATCATATCATTTTTTAAATTTCTTTGTGCCTTTTCAAAATCACTCATCTTTCTCCCTCCTTACTATAAATATAGTAGCATTTCTATAAAGGGAAGTA
>CALVWH010000038.1 GCA_944364705.1 uncultured Bacilli bacterium
TATTTTGTCTAATAATTTTTTTGTATTATTTTTATTTTTTTATTATTTACCTTTCGATTTGTTTTTACTCTTTCTTTTATTTCATTATTCGGTTGCTATAACTCATACCAATTGTATCAGCTTATAACATTTATCTACACGCACCATCATTCTCTTATTTAAAATTATGGACTCCCCAATCTTTAGAAAATAATATATTAGAATAATCACCAAAATATACAATTGCATTATTAAACCATTTAGTTTTATAACTCAAAATATTTTCTGGTCTTTCTTCATGGTTTCCATGTATACAAAATAACGTAATAGATAATTGTAATAAACTATTTTTCAAAATATGAGCTTTATCATTTAAGAAATAATTAATTTCTGCATTTCATAATTAAATAAACTCTTTATACGTTTACCACAAATCATAACAATTACTTTCCCTATATACCATACCTAGAGATTTGCCACAATATCGTTATAATGTTTTTTTGTTTTTCAAAAATTACCATAACTTCCTATATATTATAACATGTTTTTCTTTTTTTTCAAAAATTGTTTTTTAAATAAAACTAAGTTATAATATTTTTGGTGATTGTGTGAAAAGTATTGCAAAAAAAAGTCAATCGATGATTGTGATAAAAAAATCGAAATTTCTTTCGTTTTTATTTCCTTTAACAGATCTCGATGAAGTTTCTTCTTATGTAAAAGAAATCAAAGAAAAATACAAAGGTGCTACCCATTATTGTTATGCTTATCTTTTCGATTCTTATAAAAAGTTTGAAGATGATAAAGAGCCTTCAAAAACAGCAGGCTATCCGATTTTAAAATATTTAGAAAGTCAAAAAATTGATCATGTTCTTTGTATTGTTGTTCGTTATTTTGGTGGCATTAAATTAGGTGCTTCGGGACTCATTCATGCTTATACAGAGGCAGTAAAAGACTGTCTTGAAAAAAATACCATCGTAGAGCTTGAAAAAGGAATTCTAGCTATCATTGTTTTTTCTTATAAAGATTTAAAAAGTATCAACTATCTCTTAAAAGAAGAAACCATCATTCAAAAGGAATTTCAAGAAACGATTTGTTATACGGTTTTATTTTCTGAAGAAAGTTTTAAAAAGAAAAAAGATCTTCTCCCTTCTTATAAAGAAATAAAAGAAACATGGATTTCAAAATCTTAAGTCCATGTTTTTTTTTGTAATACTTTTTGTTTTTCCATATGCTGAAAAGAAGGTTCGTTCATTCTTTCAGCAACATCATATATATTATATTCTTTAACCCTTAACGGTTCTGTTTTTACTAAAAATTGATTGTCTTGTTTTAAAAAAATAGAAAAAGCTAAAAGATCAAAATGATGATTTTTTATACGAATCCATAAATGACTGTATTTTTGATAATTAAAAGATAAATCAAACAAAGGAAAATTTTTTATTTCTTGAATTTCTGGAATTTTTACTTCTTTTATTTTTTGGTTATATTCTTCTTCTTCAAAGTTTTCATAATATTTTTGAATTCTATCGCAATCTTTTTGAAATTTTCTAAGAGCAATTTCTTGATTGTTTGGAATTGAAAAATTTTGAATGATGGAACCATCTTTCGTATTTTTCGCAAAGCATACTTCTCCATGAAGATCAATAATATACATTCCATCATAAGAATCATCATAAGAGAAAAATTTTTGAACTTCTTCTCTTGTAAAAACATATTCTTTTTTTTCTAAAGCTTCTAAATATTCACAAAATAGAAACGACCTTGTTTTTCCTTCAACAAAAGATAATTGTTGCAATCCTCCATAAGGAAAAAATTGTAAATACGGTTTTTGATATTCAAAAACTCCTTTTTTCTGGTTTTGTAATTTATTGATTTTGATTTCTCCTAATTGTGCAAGATAAATAATTTCTTTTTCACTAAGTAAAATGCTAGATTCTTGATCAAATGGTTTCCAAGAAATCCGATGATTTTGACAAAGTTTATGATCGATTGTTTTTAACACTACTTTTTATTCCTTTCTTTTACAATATAAATCGGTCTTTTTTTGGTTTCTAAATAGGTTTTTGATAAATACTGACCCATAATTCCTAAACAGAAAAGTTGAACTCCACTAACTAAAAAGATAATACAAACAAGAGATGGCCAACCAGAAGTTGGATCACCAAAAATTAACGTACGGATGATAATTACAAGGATCATAAGAAAAGCAATGAAACAGAAAATGATACCAAAAAGAGAAGATAAAACTAAAGGGGTTGCAGAAAAAGAAGTAAACGCTTCGATCGCATATTTGAAAAGTTTATAAAAAGACCATTTTGTTTTTCCTGCTACTCTTGGTAGATTTTCATAAGTAATCCATTTCGTTTCAAATCCAATCCAAGTAAAGATTCCTTTGGAAAATCGATTATATTCGGTTAAAGATAAAACGGCATCTACCATAGATCGATTCATCATTCGATAATCTCTTGCTCCATCGACAATATCGGTATTCGAAAATTTAGCAATTAATTTATAAAATAATTTAGAAAAGAAACTTCGAATGGGTGGTTCTCCTTTTCTCGTAACTCTTCTTGTCGCAACCGAATCGTAAGTTCCTTCTTCTAAAGTTTCAACCATTTCTTTTAACAGTTTTGGTGGATCTTGTAAATCCGCATCCATAAAAACAACATAATCTCCGGTTGCTTCTTTTAATCCTGCATACATAGCTGCTTCTTTTCCGAAATTTCTAGAAAAAGATAAATAGTTTACATTTTTTTCTTTAGAAAATTTACGTAAAATTTCTAAAGTTCCATCTTTTGATCCATCATTAATAAATAATAATTCTACTTTTACTGGTAAATCATCGATATATTTTTTTATTTCTTTATAAAAGAAAGGAAGTGCTTCTTCCTCATTATAGCAAGGCACAACAATCGTTAACGTTTTCATTTTGGGCAACATCCTCCTATTACAAGTATAGCGAATATTTTGTTTCTTTTCAAGAAAAAAAGATTATCCTAAGATAATCTATGAAAGGATTCCATTGCTTGTTAAGAATGATTCTAATCCGTCTTTTTCAACATATCCAACATTATTTGCTGCTACTTTTCCATTTCCAACATAAGCAAGTGCTGGAGTATATCCATAGTTTTCTTCAAAGAATGGGTCTAAAGCACGAATGGCAGTTTCATTTTCTTCAGTCATATTGGTAATATCAAGATAGTATACTTTTAATCCATTTTCTTCAATTACTTCATTTAAAACTGGCATAAATTGTACACAGTAACCACAAGTTGGTCTAGCAAATAAAACTAAAGAATTGGTTTGTCCTTTAAATAATTCTTCGAATTTTGCGTAATCAATCTCTTCTACTTTGCTTGTATCGTATTCTGCTGTTTGTGTATTTTCATCGGTGATAGTCCCTTCATCAATTGTACTATCCGTACTAGAAGTTTCTCCAAATAAACAAACAAGTAATAGAACCGTATTTACTAATAAAACAATTAAAATTATTTTTAATAATTTATTATTATCATCCATCATATATTTTTAACCTCCCAAATTATTATAGCATTTTTTCTTTTTCAAAATCAATCTTTTTCTTGTGGTTATTAACAAAATAAATTTTAACAGAACTTACCTCAATTCTACTTCTTTGAAATCTAAGTGACTACATAAAGCACTACCGCTTTCTATTTATCAAAATTTCCCTTATCTATTTATTTTCTTCTTATGTTTCCTTTTCTATCAAATATTTATGACATTCCTATTCAACATAAGTTGCAAGATCTACTTTACTTCCATCTTGCATTTGTGCAAGAACACTTTCTTCTGGATAAGAGTTTTGAGAAAATCCTACGACATTTTTTAAATTTAAGATTGGTTCGATCATAAGTTCTTTTTGTGACAAATCAAGAACAGAAACAGTATGATTTTGTGTTAATAAAAAGATGATGTCTTGATCTTCGATCTTTCCTTCATAAACCAAAAGAATTTGTGTCGCTATTTTTTCTCCTAAAAAATTATGAGCATAAGATTCTCCTTCAAAGAACGTAATGGATGGAAATTGATATCCTTCTTCTTCCCAATTTGTTTTTGTTAAAACACTTTCTCTTCTTGGGAATCCCAAATATAAATCTCCAGTTTGCGTTAAAATGAAATCAGCTTGCTCTGTTTCATTTTTTAAATATTGAACAACTTCTTCTTCCACAATGGTTGGATTTTTTTCTTTTTTTACTCTTTGAATATATTGTTCTTGATACGTATTTTGTTCTTTTTTTTCTTCTTTTTCTAGTATTTTTTGGTTTTCTTTTTCATTTTTTTCAATTATTTTTTTTTAATTGTTTTGAACGAAAAATACTAAAATACCAAAACAAAAAAACAATAGAAAAAGAGAAAGAATTTTTTTCCCCATATTCATCACCTCATTCATTGTATCATATTTTTTGTTTGTTTGAAATATCTTCAGTTAAAAAGCAATATTTTGGAAATTTTTGTAAGAAATAAGAAGTATAAGAATCCATATGAAAAAGAAGAAAATAAGAAAAATAATATCTACTTTTTTGAATTTGATCAAGATCTTTTTTTTCTAATTGGGATAGTTTTTGTTTTAAAATTTTTATATTATGTTCTAACGAAACTGCTTTTTCCGTAAAATTTCGTTTATTTCGAAAACTTAGAAGATATAAAAGAAAATACAGAAGGGTTATTAGAACAAAAAGAAGAAAAAAGATTTGTAAAATGAGTAAAGCAGCTGAATGGATGGATACAAATTGTTTTATAAGGAAATATGCGATTCCATAAAAAATGGTTAACCAAAGGGTAGATAAAAATAAATGGTATTTTTTTTGTTTGTATTTGGGATCTAAATAATTTTCTTTTTCTAATTGCTTTCTTAAAGATTCTTCAAATGCTTGTAAATTCATTTGTCCTTGTGTTTTTATATTTTCATACACCCATTTTTCATGTTCTTTTAATAAAGAAAGATCCGAATCGTTTACAAAGTATTGTCCATTGGTACAAGCAATTTTATCTTTCATGAGTAAGTCAATTTTCGTAAGGTTATATAATTTTTGAAGATCTATTTTTTTATCTAGTATATATCCAACTTCTGCTGGGGTATAGTTATGTAATAAAAAATCCATTTCTCGGTCCATATGCAATCCTACTTTCTTTTTTTATTATAAAATATTTTTAAGAAAAGAACAAGAAAAAAAGGAGGTTTAATCTCCTAATGTCGTCAATTTAAGAGAAATTTACGTTTCTCTTTTTTTATGTGATAAAATAAAAGTGAAGAATAAGGAGGTAAGATATGCAGATTTATGTTGATATAATGAAAC
>CALVWH010000039.1 GCA_944364705.1 uncultured Bacilli bacterium
AAGTGATTGTTGATGAAAATTCTCATTTAATGGGAGCCATTGGGATTGCCATTTTGGCCAAAAATAAAGAAAATAAAGTTTATGATTTAAATGTGAAAAATATTAAGTTTGAAACCAAAGGAAAAGAATGTATGGGATGTGCCAATCATTGTGATGTCGTTCACATCTTTAAAAATGGAAAGCACATTGATTCTTTTGGAAATAAATGCCCGAAAGGAAGTAAAATATAAAAATTTTACTTTTTTTTAGTTTTCTGTTACAATAATCCCCAAGAAAGGAGCTTATGAGAAAATTTATGGAGAAAATTCAAGCTTTTCCAATGAAAAACATTTATGATTCTTATCTTACAATGTATCTTCGTGATCGAAAAAATATTCAATTAAAAAATATCATTCTTCGAAATTTTAAAGAAGAAGAATCTTTTTATCTTTATTTGTATCAATTACAAGATGTTTCTTTGATTTCGGATTTTTATCTTTATTTACCAAAAAAACTTCGCAAAGATAAAAACTTTTTTCTAAGTCTTTATTCTTATGATGGATATTTAATGGAACAAAAAAGAAAAAATCCAGAAGTTTTATGGAATTTAAGTGCTAATTATTTAGTAAAATATATGGATCCTAGTTTATTACAAGATCCAGAGTTTTTACAAAACGTGATTGATTTAGATCCAACTGGATGCTTTTTAAAATATCCACCTTATAAAAGTTATCATGAAGAAGTTGCAACGAAAATTCCTAATATTTCGAAAAGTTTAATTAAACATTTTCATTTTATGAAGGATCCCAAAGCAACGGAAAAACAAATGGATATGTCAAAAGAAACGTTTGATGTTAATGTATTAAAACAAACCGTTCAATATCTTAAAATACATGCACAAGAAGAAAAAGATTTAATTCATGTTTTAGAAGAAATGGAAAAAACGTATCAAAAGAAAAAAAGCAAATAAGCCATTATTTTTTTAATACTTGGCTTTTTTGCTTTTCTTGTTCATCAGTAAAGACAGAGTGTTTGATATCTAGATTCATAATCGCATCACAAATTTTATAATGATAGAAAGTAATAATTTTTGAAAAATCATTTTCTTTCATTGCTTCTAGTAAAGCTTCTTTGTATTTTTCTCTTTCACGAACTTCAATATATACTGGTGGAATTTGAATTCTTTTTAAAAGTAAATTTAATAAAGCACGAAACGTTCTTTTATTTCCATCTGCAAATGGTTGTACTTTAATTAATTCAACCGTTTGTTTTACAATATGATCATCATCCAAAAATATCTCCTTGATTTAAAGGTAAGAAAATTTGATCGGATACTGGAATTAACGAATTAAAATATTTCTTTGCTTCGTTTGCATCCATGACTTCAATACTAGTATTTAGCAAATAAGCCGTATCATCGCGAAGCTTTCCACCAAATTCTGGATAAGCACATTTAGAATATAATTTTTGATGAAGTAGCAAAGAGGTTACAAAAAGATTAAAATAATCTTTCGAAAAATCAAAAGTACAAATATAATCGTAGATTTCTCCAAGACCTAATTGTTCTTCCATAGTTACATTTCTTTCGACTCTAGCTTCATTGTAAATATAATTCCTTTTATATTGATCAATTAATAAATGAAACTCAGGTTTTTTTACAAAATGATAATAGGTACGAATAATATTTTTTGGAATATTTCCTTCCACATCATATAAGTTATTTTCTTCTTTTCGCCTTTGATATCCTTGGAAGGTTTGATGAATAAACGTACGAGCTTCCATATTTTCCATAAGATCACTCCTTTTTGCTGTATTATAAAGTTTTTTTAAAAAAAGTCAAATTAATAGAATAGGGGGAATATCATGCAAGAAAAAATAAGTGTACTAGAAGATAGAATATCTTCAGAAGAGGATATTCTTAATTTCTTAAGGGAAGTAGATAAAAGAAAATCTTTAGATATTCAAACGTTAACCGATTTCGCCAGAAAATTATCCTTTTCATCTATGAAAAAATTAGCACTCAATCCTTCCTTAAAAGAAGAATATGATTTAAAATATGTCATCTATCTTTTTTATAATCAAAAAGATCTTGTCGATATCTTAGAAAAAAATAATGAACTTTCTCTTTGGGAAGAAGAATTATATACTTTTTTCAAAAATAAAAAAATAGAAGTCATAGAAAAAGCGATTGAAAATGATACGTTTGTTTTTTTCTTATACGATCGTTTCCTTTTAAAATTACTGTCTTCTCTTCCTTTAGAAAATAAAAGAAAATTAATAGAAAAAAAGGACCTTTCCATAAAAGCACTTGTTTATCTTTTAGGTACTATGCCATTTCCTTATATAAAAAAATATATAGAAAAGAAAGAAATTTATAACCGGTTATCCGTTGGAACTTTGGAGCAAATTCTTAGTTTTATTCAAGATGCTTCGAAAGAAGAATTGTTTTCTTTTTATACCTCTCCTTTGATTTTAAACAAAATTTCTGTTCCTTTTTTCTTATCAAAAACGCAAGCGTTTCAAGGAAAAAAAGTACCTAAAGAAGTTTTAGAAAGAATGGATAGTTTATCTTTAAAAACGCTCGTAAAAGATTATAATTTAAACGACATTTCCATCTTTTTAAAAGAATCTTCTTTTCCTTTTGAAAAAGCTGTTTTTTTCTTAGAATTACAAGCAGAAATACCAAAAGAAGAAAGAAAACTTGTTTTAAAAAAAATCTATCCACAAGAAATGAAAAAATATCTTTTCGCAACCTTTGATCAAATTGTTCTTTTGACCAAAAAACAAATCTATCAAAAATTGATCCAAAAAAAAGAAATTGAAAATTTTTCTCTTTTTGTAAGAGATTTAATGATTTGTCCTTTTTTTCAAGAAAAAAAAGAAGAGATTTTACAAGTTTACTTTTCGGATGATGCTCTTTTTGAAAAAAAACCGAAAGAACTTTTTCTTTTTCTACTTTCTCTTGTTATTGAAGAAGAAATGACAAAAAAAGGAATTCCTTTTTCTTATGACTTTGTTTTATTATCCGAGTATATTTGCGGAGAATATTATGAATCAACGGGAGAAAGACCAGAAGAAATTCTTCTTAGTACGGATTCGCTTTCTGATAACTTGTTCGATAATTTATTTGTTTTTAATACGTTTTATCATGAATTGGAACATTTAAACCAAGACAGAAAAAAATTGCTGGATGAACCAGATTATCAAACACTGAAACAAGTTTTGGATAATTTATTAAGAAGTAAAATCACAACCTATTATAATGCTTATGGGGAAGGAAATTATGAAAGAACAAGTTTTGAAAGTGGAGCTCGCTGTAAAGCTTATATAAAAACATATGAACTATTGAAAAAATATAATCCCAAACAAGCAAAAGTATGGTATCAAGGAACAAAAAATCATTTTGTAAACGATTACCAAGATTATAAAACGGTCAATCGTTTTGATAAGAAAGAAGAAGTATCGTTGTTTGAATGTTTTGAAAAATATTTTTCCGTTTATGATCGAATGGATTTACGAAGAACTTATCCCGTTTTATGTTACTTATACGACGAAAAAGGAGTTCGTTTTTCTAAAGAAAAAATTCTAAAGAAAATAGAACAATTAAAAATAGATTCTACCGAAGAAAAGAAAAAAGAACTTCTTTTTTATAAAAAATATTGTAAAGATTTAAAAAAAGAAGAAAAAATTATAGAAGCATATGATTCACCATATTCTGATTTTGATTTTGTTATGGTTATGAAAAAATATTAGAGTTTTTATGAATGTAAACTAGAAAATTCATTTAGAAAATGAATTGACAAAGAAAATAAAGTATAGTAGAATGAAAATGTAAAAAATAGAAGATGGAAATTGTTTTGGAATAGTGAAGTTTGAAGGATTTTTTTTGAGAAATAAGAATTTTGCTATTTGCAAAATAGGGAGGGGATTAAATACCCTCTCTTTTTTTTGGTGAAATAAAGGAGTGTTGAAGAATGAGAAAAAAGGGATTTACGTTAGTGGAGTTATTGGCAGTTATTGTGATTCTAGCCATTGTTGCACTAATTAGTACGCCAATTATTTTAGGAGTGATTGAAACTTCTAGAAAAAGAGCTTTTGAAGATAGTGGATATGGAATAGTAGAAGCAATCAAAAATTATTATATCGAAGATATGCAAGATGGCACAGTGGATTATAAGACATGGACTTTTCCAGAAGCAGAAGGATTAAAATTTGAAGGAATGAGACCTAGTGGTGGAAATGCAAGATTAAATGGGGATGGAACAATTGAATTAGCATTCCATGATAATAGTTTTTGTGCAACAAAAGGTTCGGGGGAAGACAAGATCACAGTTACTAAATATGTCGAAGAAAAATGTGCGTTAGAAGCTTCTTATATGAAGAAAAACTTTATGGAAGGAAGCAGTAAAAATAAACATCAAATTAGTAAAATTGAATTTGCAAGTACAAGAAATGTACCAAAGGATGCGATCGAATCCTGGGATGCATCAGCAGAAGTAGATGGAAGTGTATTTGCTTGGTTACAAGAAGATAAAGAAGGATATTATAAATTAACGATTGGTGGAAATGGAGAAGTATATGCACCAGAAAATAGTAATAAACTATTTTATGAATTTTCTAATGTAGAAACAATAAACTTAGAAAATTTAAACACCAGTCAAGTAACGGATATGTCATCTATGTTTCAACGGTGTTATAAATTAGTTCGGTTAGATTTAAATAGTTTTGACACAAGTAATGTATTGGATATGTCTAGAATGTTTCAACAATGTTTAGATTTGACTAATTTAAATGTAAATAGTTTTGATACTTCGAAAGTCATCAATATGAGTTATATGTTTTCTAGTTGTAGTAGTTTGATTTCTTTAGATTTAAGGAACTTTAATACAAGCAATGTAACAGGCATGTCTGGAATGTTTTCTAGTTGTGGTAGTTTGATCACTTTAGATTTAAGTAATTTTGATACAAGTAGTGTAACAAGTATGAGTGGTATGTTTTCTATGTGTACAAGCTTAACAAATTTAGACTTAAGTAAATTTAAAACAAATAAGGTAAATAGTATGTCTAGTATGTTTGCGGGATGTTATAGGTTATCAAATTTGAATATTAGTAACTTTGATACATCAAATGTAATAAATATGTCATCTATGTTTAAGACTTGCTATAGTTTAACAGAGTTAAATTTAGATCACTTTAATACAGACAAAGTAATAAGTATGGAATCTATGTTTTATTTGTGCAGTGATTTGACCACTTTAAATTTAAGTAGTTTTAATACAAAACAGGTGACAAATATGCGTTTAATGTTTTATAGCTGTGATAATTTAATCACTTTAGATCTGAGTAATTTTGATACAAGTAGTGTAACTGATGTAGATAATATTTTCCGTTATTGTTCAGAAAGCATTCAAGTAAAAACAAATAATAAGACAAAAGATTGGATTTTAAATTTATCATC
>CALVWH010000040.1 GCA_944364705.1 uncultured Bacilli bacterium
CTCTAAATGATATTTGTGACCATTATGAAAGGGATTATATTCCGCGATAATTCCGACACTTCTCATGAACATCACCAATGTTATCATATCATAGGAAAAAAAGATAGACAATATGTAAAACAAATGCAAACAAGAAAAAAAAGCTTGCAAAAAAAGAGAAATTTTTTTATAATGGAAAGGCACCATAAAAAATACAAGAAGGAGGTTTTTTTTTTCCATGAAAAAAAATACAAATATTAATAGGAAAGATAAGAACAATTCTTATCAAAAAGGTTTTACGTTAATCGAACTTTTAGCGGTCATTGTGATTCTCGCAATCATCGCATTAATCAGTACACCAGTTATTTTAGGAGTTATCGATAAAGCAAGAAGAAAATCATTTGAAGATTCTGCTTATGGAATTTTTGATGCAGGGAGACAATATTACATTGAACAAATGACTCAGATAGAAGGCGTAGGTGATAATACCATTGTATTTCCGGAAGCAGAAGAATTAAAGTTTAGTGGATCTAGACCAGATGGTGGTTTTTTGAAAGTCAATTCCGATGGTTATATGTACTTATACATGTATAATGGAGAGTATTGTGCCAAAGGAGAAAGTACATCGAATGTAGAAGTATATCGAAAAGAAAGTGCCGACTGCGAAATAAAATTAGTTGCCGATGAACTTTTAAAAGATGAAAAACACATTAAGAAAAATGTAAAAGTGAATGGAAAAACTGTGGATAAAGTGATTGGAACTAAAGCCGAAAAAAATCATATGAAAAATTATGTATGGTATGCAGGTCAATTATGGCAAGTTTTAGAAATTGATCAACAAACCAAACAAATGAAAATGGTAACTGCTCAAAGTATAACATCGATTCCGTATGGAAGTTCTAGTGATTGGAATATCAGTTGGGCGAAAAAATGGTTAAACGAAGTTTTTTTCTCTAGTCTTGATGGTGAGGCTTTAGAAAATGGAATGTTTTGTCATGATACGGTCGAGGTAAGTGGAAATGTAATTACGTCTGATGCATCTTCCGCAAATGGTGGACATCAAATTTTAGAAGTAAATGGACATACTCCAATTGATCAATGTCAAAACATAACCGAAGAAAAGGTAGGACTCATTACCTTTGAAGATTATGCTTATACTCTTTATGGGGATAAAGCAGAATATCAAGGAGGAAGTTTTTTAAACGAAGGAGAATTTACTTGGACGTTAACGCCATATCGAAACGGTGGTAGAATGGATCAAATGTGGATTGAATGGTATAGCAATGGATATTTGACCGTTAAAAATAACACGAGCGATTGGGGAAAAACCAATACGTATGGACACGGAATAAGACCAGTCGTATATATTTCTAGCGATCTTATTGCGAAAAGTGGAAATGGAACAAAGAAAGATCCTTATGTTTTAATGGAAGAACGATTTGCTTCTAGTGGAAGTAACATTGGAAGTGTTAAAGTAGGAGATTATGTATATTTAGAAGAAAGTAATAATCCCAATACTTTTACTAGTGAAACGGTTGCGAGTGGCATAAGTTATTCTTCATCCAAAGATAACGTAAGATATCGTGTGGTTAAGAAAAATGTAGATGGTAGTGTTAAAGTAGAAAGAGCAGATGTTTTACGAAACTTACCAAACTCTGTCACAATCGGTTCTAAGATGTATGTGCCATTTTATTATAATTCTAGGGATTGCTACTACAAGGATTCGAATAATCAATGGATTACCGAAGGATGTGAAAATCATAATATTTTTCATACCCAAGGTAGTGGCGATTATGAATATCAAAAAAGTATGAATTTAGGATATTTTTTGAATAATGAACAAAATGGTTTTTATACATGGTATTCTGAGGATACAAAAGATATGCTTGAGAAAACAACATGGAATTTAGTAACTGGAGGATATGGAAAAGATTATAGTAATTTAGATACTAATCCAGGTGGAAGTTATCCAAATAGTACCAACGACAAAACCGTAGAAGCTTATGTTGGCTTACCTTTCTGGGGAGAAATGTATAGTGGAAACGATTTAAATACGAATTATTGGTTGATGAATCGTTGGCAAGATTCTTCTACTAGGGTATCTTATATTTTATCGGATGGGTATGCAAGTGGATATCATGTAAGTGATCCTTGGATGGCTGTTCGACCAGTGGTAACCTTAAAATCAACGGTTCTTGTTTCCGAAGGAAAAGGAACGATGAAAGAACCTTATCAATTAAAAAAAGGAATTCAAGGTGCGTAAATTTTGACAATTTAAAAAAAATTTAGTATAATTTTTACGTTGGTGATGCAAATGAAAATCGATCTTTTACAATTATTAACAAGTCACACCGATACGATATCTTTTGAAGATAATCTTTCGGTTGAGGATGCCCTTTTAAAAAAAGCAGGGATTTTAGAACTAAAAAATATTCATGTAAAAGGATGGATCAAAAAAGATGCTAGTGAACAATGTAGTTTATCTATGACTTTAGATGGAACCATGATTCTTCCATGTTCTGTTTCTTTAAAGCCGGTTTCCTATCCTTTTCATATTGAAATTGAAGATGATTTGTTGACTTTGCTACAAGAAACATCAAAAAATATAGAAAAACTAGAAAATACTATTGATATTTTTCCAATTATATGGGAAAATATACTAATGGAAATTCCCATAAAAGTAAAGAGCGATGATCTATCAGATGTTCAAACAGAAGGAGAAGGATGGCATTTACTTATGGAGGATGAAGAGCCGCAAACAAAAAATTTGCCTTTTCAAGATTTATTAAAATGAAAAGAGGTGTAACGATGGAATTAAATTTACAATTATTTGCAGTACCTTTTCGTAAAGTAAGTAAAACAAGAGGTAGAAAAAGAAGAACACATTATAAAATTAGTGAAAATGCTACTGTAAAATGTCCAAAATGTGGAGAAGAAGTAAGACCACATCGTGTATGTAAATCTTGTGGAACTTACAAAGGAAAAGAAGTAATTAAAAAAGAAGTTTCTGAATAAAAAGAAATCTTTCTTTTTTTTTTTGCTTATGTTATACTATATAATAGAAGGTGAGACAATGAAAAAGTTCAATAATCATGGATTTGCCATTTCTGGTGTTGTTTATTCTATTTTAGTTTTATTTGTCTTTTTTCTAGCGGCCATTTTAACTGTTTTAGCTAGTAGAAAAACCGTTTTAGATAAAGGAAAAAAAGAAGCTTTAGAAAAAATTAATGGTCAAAATGAAACCATTACTTATACCGAGAATGATTATGTACGAAATGGTCTTATTGTTCATTATGATGGAATTAATAACTCTGGAGTTGGTCATCAAACAGGAATTAGTCATTGGAAAAATTTAGTTTCCAATGATTATAATGGAATTGTTCAAGGTGGAGCAGCAAATTGGTCCGATAAAGGATTTGTTTTTGATGGGATGGGAAAAAATTATATTAAGATCGGAAATGACGAAAAGATGTACCTTTTCCAAAATGGATCACAAAATGGACTTACCATTGAAGTTGTTTTTAAATATGCCGATAATAAAAAATATCAAACGATCCTAGGAAACTTGGAAGCCGGAGGATATGCGATCGAAAATAATTTTGATAACAATACAAATCCAAATTCTGGACGAAATACTTTTTCATTTTATCCAGCGAATGCAAGTGATTATACCTATTTAAGAAGTGCTAACGATAATAACGTAACTATGAAAGTAGTGGAAAATGGAACAGAAAAAACCGTTGACCAAATTTATAGTATTAGTGCTTCCGTTTCCCCAACAGGAGCTTCGATGTACGAAAATGGAGAACAATTTTTAATTTCCGGAAATGTTCCAGGATTAAAAGATCCTCTTTCTAATACGATCTTTGTTATTGGAGCAAATCCATCGGGAACGATTGTAAATAGTGGATATTTTCATGGAACCGTATATTCCGTTCGAATTTATAATCGCGCTTTAACCGCAGCCGAAACTTATAAAAATTATGCGATTGATCGGAATCGTTTTGGAATTTATGATGCTCATAGTGGCTTAGAATAAAAATCACAATTGTGATTTTTTTAATTCTTCTTGACAGAAAAGTTTCTCTAGTGTATAAATATATATGACTAAAGGAAGGGATTGTGCATGGGAAAAAATTTAGTGATTGTGGAATCACCACATAAAACAGGACCAATCAGTAATTATCTTGGAAAAGACTATAAAGTTGTAGCATCCGTTGGACATATTCGTGATTTGTCAACCAAGGGAAAATATGGGTTTGGTGTCGATATTGAAAATCATTTTAAACCAGATTATGTACCAATTAAAGGTAAGAAAAAAATCATAAGTGAACTTGCGAAAGATGTCAAAGAAGCGGACAAAGTCTATTTAGCAACCGACCCGGATCGGGAAGGGGAAGCAATTAGTTGGCATTTATATGATGCCCTTCATTTAAAAGATAAAGATTATGACCGAGTAGTATTTAATGAAATTACCAAACCAGCTGTTTTAGAAGCATTTAAACATCAAAGAAAAATTGATCAAAATTTAGTGAATTCTCAAGAAACTAGAAGAATTTTAGATCGAATTATCGGATTTCGATTAAGTAAATTAATTCAAAGAAAAACTTCTGGAACTTCTGCAGGAAGAGTACAGAGTGTTGCTTTAAAATTAGTAGTGGATCGAGAAAGAGAAATCCAAAAATTTCAAAAAGAAGAATATTGGACAATTCAAGCAATCTTTAAAGATTTTGAAGCAGATTTATTTAAATATAAAGATAAAAAAATCGAATTAAAAAACGAAAAAGAAGCCGATGCTGTTTTAGAAAAATTAGACGAAAACTTTCTTGTAGAATCCGTAACCAAAACAGAAAAAAACAAAAGTGCGAAAATGCCCTTCATTACTAGTACTATGCAACAAGAAGCAGCAAACAAATTAGGATTCTCTTCGAAAAAAACAATGATGCTTGCTCAAAAACTATATGAAGGAATTAACATCGGAACCGAAACCGTCGGTCTTATTAGCTATATGCGTACCGATTCTACGCGTCTTTCCGATGAATTTGTCAAAACCGTTTATCCTTATATTGAAGAAACTTATGGAAAAGAATACGTAGGAAAAAAGAAAATTACCAAAAAGAAAGAAAATGTACAAGACGCACACGAAGCAATTCGACCAACCAGTATTACGAGAGATCCAATTTCCATGAAGCCTTTCTTAAGTGCCGATGAATATAAATTATATCGATTTATCTATATTCGAACCCTTGCTTCTTTAATGAAAGATGCAAAAACAGAAAACACAACCGTTCTTTTAAATAATCAAGATTATAAATTTAAAGCAACCGGACAACATTTGCTTTTTGATGGATATTTAAAAGTATATAAAGATTATGAAGATAGTAAAGATGCTAATCTTCCACATTTAGAAGAAAATCAACAAATAAAAAGAGAAGAAATGAAAAAAGAACAACACTTTACATCTCCACCAGCAAGATATACAGAAGCGAAATTAATTAAAGCTATGGAAGAACTTGGAATTGGAAGGCCTTCTACAT
>CALVWH010000041.1 GCA_944364705.1 uncultured Bacilli bacterium
CTTTCTAATGAAACTATTTTTTTAAAAGTTGTTTTTCCTTTTCCTTGAAATTAATATCTATATATTTTTCCGCAAAAGCAAAAGGGTCTTTTTTAAAACTTTCAATTTCTTCTTGGAATGCCAAAAAATCTGGATCAAAAAAATATATTTTTGCATACCCCATTTTTCCATACTTTTCTAAAACATAATGGTAAGCTCTGTCAATCTGTTCTTTTAATGAATAGTCTGGAAAATGTTTTACCGTGTAAGCATGAGTCCTTTTTAAGCATAGATCTAAAGTTGTCGTTCGATCCGCCGTTGATATAATTTTTCCATAAATACTTCGTGGTATATATTCTAAAGAAGCACGATGATCTTCGATAGCTTCTTTTATCATTTGTCTTTCTTTTTCAGTAAAAAAATCTTTCATTTTTTCATTTTGGTAAAACATTTGAGCAGATAAAATTTCATGATGATCTTTATCGATATGATGTGCAACATCATGAAAAGATCCTATGGTATATACCATATCCAAATTTACATCAGATAGTTGCCTAGCAAAGAAAAAACTTCTACGAAGAACATATTCAATATGACTTAATTGATGTCCTTCTTCATTTTTTTGATACATTGGAAAAATTTCTTTTTCAATATACTCTTTTAATAAATCATTCATAAAAATTCTTTATTGAGATAAAACACTTTCTTATCCTTACTTCATAAATCTTCTTCCACTTTGCCAAGCTTGTCCTACTTTTTCACCAATCCGATAATATCCATTTTGAAATTGATCAAAAACAAAAGCATTTAATTTTGTTGTATCTACTTTTCCATTGGAATCTAATACCTTTTCATCCGCTAAAACATTTACAATTTCTCCAATCACACGAAAGCCAAATTCATCGTTTTGAATTTTAGCAACCTTACATTCTAAAGTTACAGGATATTCCTCAATAATTGGAGCATCTACTCTCGTACTTTTTATCGCATGCATTTGCGTTCTTTCAAACTTATCTTCCATCGTATTTCCCGATGCCGTACCAAAGAAATCAGATTCTTCTAAATGTGCAAGATCTGCTACACTAATTGTAAAAGCTCCTCTTTCTTTAATATTTTTTGCTGTTTTATGAGTTTCTGTGATGTTAAGTGCTACTTTATTATGATCACAAATACCACCCCAAGCCATGTTCATGACATCTATTTTGTCATTTTCTCCATAAGTAGCAATCATCAAAACAGGCATAGGAAATAAATAAGGATGTACGCCTAAATCTTTTTTCATATTTTTTTCCTCCTTTACCTTTCTTAAAAATTATATCACAAAATAAAGTATTTTTAAATGATTGGCAAATCTGGCTCTTCATGATACAATAAAAAAAAGGAGGATGCATTATGAAATGTCCAGTATGTAAAGATGTTACTTTACTTATGACAGAAAAAAAAGGAATTGAAGTTGATTACTGTCCAGAATGCCGAGGAATTTGGTTAGACCGTGGAGAGTTAGAAAAAATTATCGAAAAAGAAAATACTTATGTAGAATCAAAAACGGAAAATAAAACGTTCGATAAAAAGGATAAAGAACCTCATCAAAAAAGAAAAAGAGAATCTATTTTCGGAGAAATTTTTGACATATTTGGAGATTAAGAATGTTATACATTCTTTTTTTAAGCAAAAAAGAAACATCAGTTTGATGCTTCTTTCTTTTCTAATTCTTCTTTAATTAAAGGTTCAAAGACAGAGTTACCATCTTTTTCTTCAAATTCTTTTTCAATCGTTTCTTTAATTTCTTCATCCATCGTAGAACCATATCCACTAAAAGACTTATTTCCTATAATAATATATGGTACACTACTTCCAACATCATCATTCATTTTTGCTGAAAAGTCATCCATAAGACTTTGATTGTTATCGTGTTCCCAAACTTCAAATCCATAAACATCATAATATTTTCCATATTCCCCATTGATCGAATTTAGAAAACTAAAAAGTTCTTCACAATGTGGGCAAGTACTTCCCCAAAAAATATAAATATTTATTTTATCTTTTTTAAATGTTATATCTTCTAATTTTGCGTTTTTATGAATATTGTTTGTACTTCCATCAGAGAAAGCAGTAACTCCAAGAATAACGCCAAAAAGAAGTACAACCAATCCTAAAATAAAAACTTTCCTCTTCATGCTAAAATTCCACATACCTTTCTGTATTGTATACCGTTCCATCAATTTCTATATAAATGGAATATCGTCCGGATAATCCTTCCGCATTGATATATTTTGTAACAACAATTCCATTTTCATTTTCTTCTTCCGTGAAAATATCATCGCATAAAGCGGTATACGGTTTTTTACTTACTTTAATTGTATAAATTTTTTCCTTTAAATTTTTATATAAAATTACATTAACTTTATTTTCTCTTTTAAATTGTCCTTTCACTGTTAAACGATCTTTTTCCTGGACAATGGATATGTTATGAGAACGATACGTATCGTCTATTTTCTTTGAAGTAGTAATAACACCAAATTTATCCTCTTCTGGTTTTGTTTTTCCTAAAGATCCCAATTGTTTACTTTCTTGTTTTGTATAATTTTCGCCTTCGTAATATAAGGACATTTTTTCTACACGATAATTATTCGTTGGTAACTTTAATTCGAAAACAACTTCATCGTTTATTAATTCAACCGTATCAGACAATAAACGATCGGCTCCCCCAATTCCTGCAGGATAATTCGATGGTTTTCCATCGACAGTAACAATTCCTCCAGAATGAACAATATAATGATTAGCACTTATATAATCAACATCCGATATATATGGAGAGTAAAAAGAACTTCCTCTTTCTTTTCCATATTGCCAAATTTGCTCTATTGTCATTTTTTCTGTATCAATTTTATATAAAACTCCACGGGTATAACTTTCCTCTGCTGGAACATAATTTTCTTTTATTTTTGATTTATTGTTTCCATTATCCAAAAGGAATACATATCCCTCCGGAGTAATCATAGCGGCATGTTGACTCCACTGCCATTCAAAATTTTCTCCAATTGGGGTAAAGAAATATTTTTTTTATTTTTCACTCCAATTCGTTGGGTCACCAAGAATCCAATTTAATTTTCCAGTATCATAATCAATATTAATAACTGCATCTTGATGACGTCCCGATAAAGTTATAGAATTGGTATTTTTATCATACCAAACCGAATTGTTATGAAACCAGTCATAAGAAGTCCAATTTTCACTCTTTCCATCTTCCATATTTAAAATATCTTTTAAATCAAACGTTTTTACAATTTCTCCAGTATTTCGGTCAAGCTCAACGATATAATCTTCAACAGTTCCTTCTCCACTTTCAAAATTATCGCTTGCTACTAATAAATTGCCATTTTCCATCTCATAATAATCGTGATGATATCCACCTTTTAAACTAAATTCCGTATAAATCTTTCCTAAAAGATCCATTTCATATAAACCAGTCATATAATAAGGTGTGTTTATCGTTCTCTCTGTACTTACAAGCAAATGTCCATTTTGTAAGCGATCAATTTTCCATAAAGCATAATTTGTCAAATACCAACGAACATCCCCATTTACGTCATATGCACAAGTATATCCTTGACTAGATGGAGTATAAAAATAAAGATCATTGGTTAATTTTGATTTTTCTGCTTTTACTTCTACTGGTAAAGCAAAATTTTCTGGTAGTGGATCGGTTTTAATTTTTACCTCTACCGTTTGATCATTGCAGGTAATACGAACCGTATTCTCATAATCTGCATAAAGGCCATAGATTGGCAAATAATGTTCTTTCGCAGATGAAAATGTATGATGATATGTAGATAAATCATCTTTCCCTACGATCGTAACTTCCGGTGCAACTTCTTGATCCGTTTCAAATAAAATAAGGGCAGTTAAAGGAGAATTCTCATAAGGATTTAAAATCACCTTTGGACTTTCTAAAGAATATCCTTCCGCTGAAAAACTTTGTTCTTCTTCTTGCTGTTTATATACAAGACTTTCTTCTATATCAACTGCTTTTTCATTTTCTGCATATTGATCTAACAAAAGTAAAGCAATAACAAGAACCAAAAAACATATAATTAAAAGTGCGATCCAATGTTCTTTTTTCATTTTCTTTTTCATAAATAACCTCCTACTTTTTCATTTTATCGAAAAAAAGAAATTCTTTCAATAAATTGTTCGTTGAATTGTTCTCAACTTTCCGTTGAGGAGGTTTTTTCACAGCGATCTTGTAAAGATAATGGCACTTTATAAGTCGTCGTTTTTCCAGATTCTTCCGTTGCATCAATTTCTAAAAACAAACTATTTTCAGAATAAGCATCACAAGTTTGTGCATAATCATCAATATGAAAAGAAACTTCACTCAAAAATTTTTCTAAAGTGATTGGTGCATTGTTATAAAGATAGCGACTAATTTCCGTTTTCGTATTTCCATTTACCTCATAAAGATGACACGATAATTCTACGTATTCTTTCGTATCGTCTCCTTTACAATAATCAATATTGGAAATATAAATACAAGACTTTTTTTCATTATAAGCAAGACTACCAGAAATATCAAAATTATCACATCCAGAAGATAACGTCCGAAATTCAAAAGAGGAAGATTTTTGAGATAAAAATAGAAATAGAAGAAATAAGAAAAGAATGAAAAGAATAAGAAAAAAAACAATCCATATTTTTTTCTTTTTCATTCGAGGAATTTGTCCTTCTAAAAGAGCCTCTAAAGGAATATGAAATTCTTGGCTAATTTGTTTTAAAATCGCTACATCTGGTATATTTTTTCCATTTTCCCATTTCGATACCGCTTGATACGTAATCCCAAGCTTATCTGCAAGTTCTGCTTGCGTCAAATGATTTTTTGTTCGTAACGTTTTAATCGCTTTTCCAATTTTTTCTTGATTCATACTTCACCTTCTTCTGCTCATATTAAGTATAGCACATTTTAAAAAAAAAGAGAAAAAAACTTATTTCTCCCACTCTTTTTTTATCCATTCCATAATAATCGAGACGACAAAGATTTGTTCTTTTTCCGTAAGTTCTCTTCCTTTCGGAATATGATACCATTTTTCTAAACAGCCTCGACAACAAGTTGCTGTAGCATGTTGGGCAATAAAAACTGGATGCCCTTTCATTGGTGTTTGTTTCCCATCATTTTTAGGAAAAGAAGGTGCTAACCGCTGACAAATAAAATCTTGTGCATGTTTTTTTATCACAGGAAATCCTTTTTCCTTGATATAGTCAAGATCCTTTTCTTTTAAGTGAAATCGACTTCGAAACGTAGATTTTGATAAACGATTTAAAATTTCTTCCTTCATTTGAATCCCATCCTCTTATTATAATAAACATAGTCTCTTTAATGAATCAATATATCACAAAAGCTTTTCCTTGTAAATACAAAACATACCTTATATTTTTATTTCTTCCTGTAATTTTTTTCACACTTTTATATCCAATTATAAGAGTTTGTTCAAAGATAAAAAAAGAAAAGAAATTTCTTTTCTAAAGCTTTTTTTTATATTTTTCAACAATTTCGTTTAATGATAGCATTTTTTTATCTAATTCTTTAATCGTTAAAGAATAATCATACATTTTATTTTTTACTTCCTGAGGAATATCATCATTAAATTTATATTGAATTTTATGATCTAAACTAGCCCAAAAATCCATCGCAACCGTACGAATTTGAATTTCCGCAGGAAGATATTCTATTTTATTTTGTAAATAGATTGGTACCAAAACAATTAAATGATAACTACTATATCCAGTCTCTTTTGGATTCGTAATATAATCTTTTCTTTCTTTTATTAAAATATTTTTCGATTGAATTAACATACCCACAATATCATAAACATCTGTCAAAAACGAACAAACAATACGAATACCAACAACATCTTCTACCTCATTAATAATATTTTTCTTCGTATGAGCTAAATGCTTTCGATCTAATTTTTCTTGAATGCTTCGCTCATCCTTTAGCCTAGATTTTACATGTTCAACTGGATTATAATGATGTTTATAAGAAAATTCTTTAATCATAATATCAATTTCTGTTTCAAGCATTTGTTTTGCATACTGATATTTTTGTATAAGCTCATCCATTTCTTCTGTTTTATTCATTTTTCACCTTCTTTATAATATGCGCGTTATGAAATTTTACTATAAAGAAAAGGTTTTGTCAAATTCATAAATTTAAATAAAAGACAGAAAAATTTAAAAGAGCAGCAAAAATTAACCATAACAAATAAGGAATTTGTAAATAAGCACTGCAGGAATCTTTTTGATAAAATAAAAAGATCATTTTTAAAACAAGAAAAATGAGAAGAAGTAACCAAAAGAAAGAAAAAAGTCGAAATTGAAAAACAAAAAAGAAAATCGGCCAAAGTAAATTTACGGATAATTGCAAAAAATAATATTTTTTAGCTCTTTCATTTCCTTTTTTATCTAAGATTCGATAAAAAGACACTCCCATCAAAAAATAAAGTATTGTCCAAGCAATAGGAAATACTATTTTCGGAGGCGCAAAAAAAGGTTTTTCTAACATACGATAAGTTTCTATACCATTTTGAATGAAAAGACCAATTACACTACCCAAAAGAATAGGAAATAAAATCGATACAATAAATCTTTTAATTTTCACATCCACCACCTATTATCAGTGTATACAATTTTTGTCAAACTATGAAAAATAGGTATAAATTTGGATTCTTTTTTCATTCTAAAAGTGGGAGGAAAAATATGAATGAAAATTTAGAATTAGTTCAAAAACTTTATAAAGATGCAGAAATGGGTGTTTATACTTGTGAGCGTTTGCTAGAAGATTTAAAAGAAAAAGATAATAAAATCAAACAAGCAATTGAAGATATTTTAAAACAATATCATGAGTTTAAACAACAATCGGAAAAGATTTTAAATGAAAAACAAATCGAAATGCCAGAAAATGGAATGCTCTCCAAAATGGGAGCACGTATGGGAATAAAAAAAGAAGTAAAACAAGATAATAGCGATTCTGCAATCGCCGCAATGTTAATTGAAGGCATTTCCATGGGGAGTCTCGATACGAAAAAAAATATTGATCAATATAAAGATCATATGACGAAAGAAGAAAAAAAATTATTAAATCATTTCTTAAAATTCCAAGAAGATTCTATCGAAAAATTAAAAAAATTCCTATAAAAAAAACAAGTCCCCTTGTTTTTTTATTTGCGAATCAATCCCATTTTGTCCTTCATAAGTTCATATTTTTCTTTCGCAAGTTCTCTTGCTTTTTGGATTCCTTTTTCACAAATTTCATCTAATTGATTACTGTTTAATAATTGTTCATATTTCGTCTGAATTTCGGATAATTTTTCACATAAAACGTCTGCTACATAACGTTTAAATTCACCATAATTTTTTCCTTTAAATTGATTTTCAAGATCTGAAATCGATTGATTACTAAAGACAGAACAAATCGTAAGTAAGTTTGATATTCCTGGTTTTTTTTCTGGATCATAATGAATCGATGATTCACTATCTGTCGTTGCTGCCATAATTTTTTTTCGAATCTTTTCAGGAGGATCTAACAAACGAATACTACTATTCGGATTTTCACTCGATTTACTCATTTTTTTTGTAGGATCTTTTAAATCTTTTATTTTTGCACCAGAATTTCGAATCAATGGTTGAGGCAAATGAAACGTCTCTCCATAAGTTTTATTGAAACGATCGGCAATATCCCTAGCAATTTCAACATGTTGCTTTTGATCAATTCCAACTGGTACATAATCCGTATCTAAATATAAAATATCTGCCGCCATCAAAATTGGATAGGTTAAAAGTCCTACACTAAAGTTTGCATTTTTTTTGCTTTTTTCTTTAAATTGAATCATTCTAGATGCTTCTCCGTAATACGTATTACATTCTAAAAGCCAAGAAATGCAAGGAATATATTCATTTTCTGATTGAACATAAATCGTATTTTTTTCCGGATCAATTCCACAAGCAATATATAAGGCCAAAACTTCACGAATTCGTTTTTTTAACACTTCTGGTTGTTGTGGAAGTGTTATCGCATGCAAATCTGCAATAAAAATATAAGAATCGTAATCGTTTTGTAATTCTATCATTTGTTTAATCGATCCAATATAATTTCCAATGGTTAATTCTCCTGTTGGTTGTAAACCTGTCAAAACTTTTTGCATATTCTTCCACCTTTCTTTTTCATCGTATCACATTCTCTGCAAAAACTCAACGTTATCTTTTTCATTTATTAAAAAGTACTTAATTTTTTACTTTTTTCATTTATCCTTTCATCTACTCTTATCAAATTTTCTATTTGTGCTTCCTCTAATAGATATTTTTCTTGCTTTTCTTTCCGAAAAAGATCTATAATTTTTTGAATTTTTCTCATGACTATAGGATCTTCTTTCCATATGTCTAATTTCTGTATATGGATGGAAGAAAGTAATCTTTTTATCCATTCCTTTTGTTTGAAAGATGTTGTTTCCCAATTAAGTAAAATTTGTATCTCTTGGCTTAATTTATATTCATCTGTTTCTGTTAGAATTTTACTTGCCAATTCCGATAATGGATGTGGCACAAAAGAATAATACAAAATTTGATATATTTTCGTTTCTTTTGAATTTGAATCATGAGTATATCCTTTATACACTTGCCCAAGTTTTTTCATGGAAACGATTTCCACTTTCGAATTTTTTTGTGTTAAAAATTCTAAATTATGAGTTACTTGTTTTTGTAAATCCCCTTTCCCATAAAAAGTATCAATTTCATGAATAATTTGACGAAAAACCATTTCATCAATTTGAATTTTATATTTTGTAATTTCTTTTTTATTTCTTACATAGATGTTTGAATTCATAAATTTTCCTTTCTTATTTTTTAGACTGCTTAATACTATATCATAAAAATATTCGTTTTTCAAACAAAATATTTTCTTTTTTTCTTTTTTATAAATAACATTTATTTTAATTTCTTATTTTTTCTAGTTAACTTCACAAGAAAACGGAATTTCAAATTAAATTTAACGAATTTAAAAAAAATTTAAAAAAGTTATTGACAAATCTAAAAATTCTGGTAAAATTATAAGTGTCTTGAGGAAATAAAAGATGCGGATGTAGTTTAATGGTAGAACCTCAGCCTTCCAAGCTGACTGCGTGAGTTCGATTCTCATCATCCGCTCCAGTGACGTTTCTGTTCGAACTTTTATAGTTTGAACTTAACATATAATCAATCCGTTCGGATTGATTTTTTTGTGTTCCGAACTTCCGTAGCGAGCTTGGAAGTACATAGAAATCATCCTAAAAGAAAGGATGGTGTTAATTATGATAAAGTTTACTAC
>CALVWH010000042.1 GCA_944364705.1 uncultured Bacilli bacterium
ACTTATTTTTGTTTTGATGTTAATTACCAAATATTATCAATTCCTTTTTAACAAAAAAATCGACTCATAAGAATCGATTTCTATCTTAAAGTCTTTCGACTTTCTTTCCAATATGGGGCGAGTATAGGGATTCGAACCCTAGCATAATGGAACCACAATCCACCGTGTTAACCCCTTCACCATACTCGCCATGTAATACAAGATATATTTTAGCAAATATCTCCTCATTTGACAAGCTCTTTTTTAAGAAAAAAAGAAAAAATATAAAAAATAGGCAAAATCCTATAACAAAATAGGAAAAAAACATACGATAAAGCGAGGAGGGCAAAATGAACGGTTATTATAATTTTCAAAACTATTTTGATTCTATGAATGCAATGAACATGAATCAAATGAATCCCCACGATAATTTTCAAACAAACTTTAAAGACCAACAAAAAGAAAAACAACCCATGAATCAGCAAATGCAACCAGAACTTATGCAAAATAATTTATATAATCCTTATCAAGGATTTATTCGAGGAAATATGTTTCCTGGATTATACGATCCATACCGAAAAGCAGATCCATACGAAATTAAACCTATGAATAAACAAGCAGAACTATTAACAGAATTAGATGCCTTAGGATTTGCAATGATTGACTTAAACTTATATCTAGATTTATATCCGAATGATCAACAAATGCTAAATACATTTAATCAAATTCGAAAACAAAAAGCAGAAAAACTAGAACAATATGAAAAACAATACGGTCCAATTACAATCAAAAGCAATTCTTTAAATCGTAGTCCTTGGGCATGGGATAATAAACCATGGCCATGGCAGTAAGGAGGAATTTATGTTCGCTTATGAAAAAAAATTAGAATATCCAATTAATATTCAAAAAAGGGATTTAAAAATGGCAAAAGCTATGCTTGCACAATATGGTGGTCCGGATTCGGAACTTAGTGCATCTCTTCGTTATTTAAATCAACGTTATACGATGCCAGATGAAGTAGGAATTGCACTTCTTACCGATATTGGAACTGAAGAACTTGCCCACGTAGAAATGATTGCGACTATGACTTTACAATTAATGCAAGGAGCTAGCGTAGAAGAACTAAAAGAAGCCGGATTATCAGGAACTTTTTCTCAGCATGATCATGCCTTATTCCCATCCGATGCCAATGGTGTTCCTTTTACCACATCTTATATCGAAACAACCGGAGACTACCGTGCCGATATTGAAAGTGATATGGCAGCCGAACAAAGAGCAAGAGCAACTTATGAACATTTAATGCAATTGACAAACGATCCTGACGTTTTAGCACCCCTTTCTTTTTTAAGACAACGGGAAATTGTACATTATCAAAGATTTAAAGAATTAAGAGATTACTATTTAAAAAAATACGAAAAATAAAGAGGGGAACCCTTTATTTTTTTATTGTGATTCATAAAAAAATTCTTCCTGAAGTATAAATATGTTTAAAAAAGAAAAAAACTACCATGATATAATGGTGATTTTATGAAATTATGGAAAGCTACAAAAAAAGAATTTACTTTTCCTTCTTTAACAAAAGAAGAAACCTATGACACGTTAATTATTGGTGGTGGAATAACCGGAATCCTATCTTTATATTTGCTTAGAAATCAATCTTCCATAGCTCTAGTGGAAGCGGGAGAAATTGGACAGCAAATAACCTCTGGCAGTACTGCAAAACTTACCTATTTACAAGGAGACATTTACCATCGTTTAAAAAAACGAGCAGGTTTTTATTTGTTTTCCCAAAAAAAAGCAATCGAAAAAATAAAAAACATAATCGAAAAAGAACAAATTGCTTGTGATTTTAAACAAGCACCTTCTTATTTATTTACAACGAATCCAAAAGAAATTTCCAAAATAAAAGAAGAAAAAACATTTTTAGAAAAACACCACATCAAAGTAACCGAAGAAATTCCCGAAGAAAATCTACCAATCTTATACAGCATTAAAACAGAAGATACCTATGTTTTTCATCCTTTAAAATTTCTATATGGCCTTTTAGAAAAAATAAAACATCTTCCAATTTATGAACACACAAAAATTATATCCATAACTTCAGAAAAAAATGGATATCTTTGTAAAACCGAACAAGGAAACATCCATGCAAAAAAAGTTATTTTCGCTTGTCATTATCCATTTTTCTTACTTCCTTTTCTTTTACCATTAAAAACACACTTAGAAAAATCTTACTTAATGGCTATAAAAGTCAACGAAAAAAAAGAAAGTAGTGGAATTTCTTATCAAACTCCAATGCTTTCCTATCGATATCATCATGACCAGGAAAACCATTATAAAATCATTCTATCTGGATCTCACAATTTATCGTTTGTAAAAGACGAAAAACAAGAATTTGAAAATTTGGCACGCCTTTTTTCTGTTTCTAAGCAAGATATTTGTTTTAAGTGGACCAACGTAGACTTAATTACCGACGATTTTCTTCCCTATATTGGAGAACTTAAAAAAAATCTTTATTTATCCACAGGATATAATACTTGGGGAATGACCAATAGTATGATAGGAGCAATGATCCTTTCAAATTTAATTCTTGGAAGAAAAGATTACTATTCCTCTTTCTTTTCCCCTTATCGAAAGTTATCCACAGAAAAACTTTTATCTTTTCCTTATCATCTTTTTAGTAATTCCGTTGGTTTTATCGAATCAAAACTAAAGAAAAACAAACCTTGGTATCACGAAGTTACCTTTACTAGAGAAAATGGACAGTCCATTGGTGTTTATACCGACGAAGAGGGAAAAGAACATAAAGTCTATAATACTTGTCCCCATATGAAATGTAGCTTAGTCTTTAATCAACTTGAAAAAACATGGGAATGTCCTTGTCATAGTTCAAAATTTACCATCGATGGAAAATGTATCAAAGGTCTTAGCAAATACGATATTACGTATCACGAAAAGTGATCTTTTTCTTGCTTAAATCATAGGAAACCGTTATAATAAAACAATGAGGTTGATAGATCATGAAAAAAATAAGTCCTGTGATCGAAAAAAAAATCGAAGATTTGGTCGGATATGTCAATTTTGATGCGATTCATTTTATAGACGAAGAACAAGTAAAATTCTTAGGAAAAGTACAACGTGGAAAGAATCAAGATTATTATTTTAAGATTTTTGATTCTTTTGGATATATGTTTTATAATGTGATTTTGACGAAAGAAAACAACAATTTTTCTTTTCTGTGTGATTGCCGAAAATATAAAAAGATGCATTGCTGTGAACATATCGCAGCGTCTTTCTATTATTATGCACATTTATTTTTTGATCGTACCGAAGATGATTTATTAGTACTAAGTAAATCCATTTTAAAAAAATACGAACCAAAAGAAAAAAAGACAAAAAATAGGCAAGAAATCCATGCCGAAATTGAATTGGAATTTTATAAAGGACATTATAATGTTTCCCTTCAAATGCATATAAAAATTGGATTAGACCGTTTTTACGTAGTCAATGAAGCAAAATTTCGAAAATTACTTTCTCTTTTAAAACACCCAGAAGGAGAAATTATCTTTGGAAAAAAATTTACGTTTTCCTTTGAACAATATTACTTTAAAAAAGAAATCGAAGATTTTCTTTATCAGATGAACGATTATTTTGAAAATAGTTATTATAATCATTCTCTTATATTTTCTGAAAAAGAGTTTCCTAAAATTTTTAAAATGTTATCGTCTGTTCCTTTTTCTATAAAAAATTATGGAATAATTTATGGAATCAAAAAAGGAAATCCTTTTCAATCGATTTTAAATAAAACCGAAAATCATCAATATCGTTTAACGATACCAAAATTAAAAGAATTTAAATTCTTAACATCGGATGGGACTTATGGACTTTTGGATCATTATCTTTATCAATTAGATTCGAATTATTTAGATTTCCTTTTAACTATGTTAGAAGAAAATATTGACTCTTTAGTTTTTGAAGAAGAAGATCTATCATTATTTTCTAAAGGACTTTTTCCGCTTTTAAACTATCAAATCGAAATAGACGATTCGATCAAAGAAAACCTAGTATTTACGAAACCAAAAGCAAAACTTTACTTTGACATTGAAAAAGAATTGTTAACTTGTCATGTAAACTTTGATTATCAAGGAAAAGAATTACCTTTCTATGAAGAAAAATACGATGTTCTTAGAATTGATGATTATGA
>CALVWH010000043.1 GCA_944364705.1 uncultured Bacilli bacterium
TTTAAATCCTTCATTTGTATAATTATCAAAAAAAAAACTAATTTCATTCTTATTTTTTAGAATTTGCATAAAACTATTTAAAACACAACCAACATTTTTATCTTCTACTTTCGTCGCAACAATATAAACTCCATAAGATAAACTTCTTAAAACAGATAAATCCATTACGCTCTACCTGCCCCATCAACCGATAAGATTGCTCCAGTAATAAAGCTAGCCTTATCACTTGCTAAGAAAACAAAGGCATTCGCAATATCTTCTGGTTCTCCCATTCTTCCAAGAGGAATTTGTGCTACCACAGGAGCAAGCATTTCCTTTGGAAGAGATGCCACCATATCCGTACGAATAACTCCAGGAGCTACCGCATTTACACGAATATGATCTTTCCCAAGTTCTCTTGCTAAAGACTTTGTAAAACCATTAACCGCAAACTTCGATGTTGGGTACGCACTACCAGAAGGTTGCCCATAAATACTTACCATAGAAGAAGTATTTAAAATAACACCTCCACCAATCTTTCTCATATATTCGGTTGCTATTTTCGAACACAAAAACATCGCATTTACATTTAAATCCATGATTTTTTCAAAATCCGAAAACTCATAATTTTCAATTGGTGTACTAGAAGAAACTCCAGCATTATTTACTAAAATATCAATTTTTCCAAAAACTCTTTCCGTCTCTTCAAAAACTTTACGAACTTCTTCTTCCTTCATCAAGTTTGGATAAAAACCTAAAACTTGATCCTTATAGGTTCCCTCAAGTTGAGCTAACGCTTTTTCAACACTTTCCTGTTTAGAACCTAAAATAACTACCTTGGCATGATTTTCTAAAAACAATTTTGCTGTTGCAAAACCAATTCCTCTCGTTGCTCCAGTAATAATCGCAACTTTATTTTCTAACATATGATTCCTCCTATTCTTTTTCATTGTACCATAAACTTTTTCATTTTTCTAATTTTTTTACCTTTGGAAGTGTCAAGTCTTGATCTTGAACATAAGGAAGATTCCACTTTAAAGCCATTTCTGCTTTCGCAAGTTCTTCTCCCAAATACATAGCATGATCCATATTGGAAACATGAAAACTACAAAGAGACCGTAAAGCAGAAGCCGATTTCCCACGATATTCTTTTAGAAAAACACCAGCTTTGGAATACAATTGAACAACAATTTCCTCCCCAACTTCAATAACAAAATACCCCCTCTCCTCTTCTTCACAAAAAGAAACTTTATGTTTTCCCAAAAAATCATTTACTTCCTCAAAATTTCGCTCATAAATATGAGCAGATCCCGTAATCGTATTCACATATCCTTTTTGATAATGCAAAGCATCACATAAATACTCTTGGATTTTTAAAAGCCCATAAATATTTTTCGGCCATCCATCATATACATCATTGGAACGAAGATACGATAGTAAATGTAGAGTTTCCCCTTGAACAATCGCCTGATATAAATTCAAACAAGGAACTTCTTTTGTTTTCGTATCTAAAATCGGATCCCATAAAATCGCAACCGCTCTTCTAGAATATGGTTCTTGTTTTAACGTATTTACCATGTACTCAAGTTGATCAGTCCCTTTAAAATCACGAAACCGATTTCCATACGTATACGTAATATCCATTGCTCGTTGTTTTTTTAACAAACTTTCCACATAATGTTCAATTTCTCGCTCTGTAATTTTCGTATTTTCCACAATGCTTGGTTTATGAAGATCCTCATTTTTTACTGTAATCGATAAGTTAATCAGTTCTTTTTGCTTTTCATCATAACTTGAAGGCTTTACCATACCATAAACATCAATTAATTTTAAAGCTCTTTCATAAGCATCTTTTACTTTTTCCGCTCGCACAGAAAAACCAGTAATTTCACTAGGAAATTGTTTTATATTCGTTATTGTATGTTCTTGAATTTCTTTTTTTTCAGTCCAATTTTCAGGGAAAACCGAAAAAGAAGATAAAAAAGAATTCAAATCTTTTTTCAAAAGAACAACAAAATGTTGTTTAAAATATTCTTGATATTTTTGTAAATCCTCTTTTGAAAAACAAAACTTTAACGTAAATGGTAAAACTCCCGTATTTAAAAATTGTTCAAAAGCAGAAATAGAATCTGCTTTCTCTTCTTTATATAAATCCGAATCTTTCAAAAGAATATAAGTATTAATTTGTGGGTTTAAATAACCATTGGCAAGAATATAATTGATGCCATCCACACTGTAAAGTTGTCCACAAGAAGCAACCTTCTTCTGATTTTCTTCCGTTAAAGATTGATAAATTTTATGACAATTTTTCCATCCCGTAATAATTCCAACCCCAAATCCTTCCTTAAAAATAACACGATTTTTATAATATTTTAACATTTGACACCTCCACTTTATAAGAAAATGATATAATAACAAATGGTGATTCTTTATGCAAAAAGTTTATCATGAATTAAAACCAATTTATAATAAAGATTCCGAAATTTTAATTTTAGGAAGTATTCCATCAGTAAAATCTAGAGAAGAAAAATTCTATTATGCACATAAACAAAATCGTTTTTGGCCTTTAATGGAATCTTTATTTCAAGTAACTTTAAAAACCAAAGAAGAAAAAATTGAATTTTTATTGACACATCATATTGCTTTATGGGATGTCGTTGCATCTTGCGAAATCGAAAATTCAAGAGATGATAGTATACATAATGTAAAGTGTAACGATATTTTAAACTTAATGAAACAAACAAAAATTCATAAAATTTTTACCACTGGAAAAAAAGCAACCGATTTATATCAAAAATATATTTACCCACAAACAAAAATACCTAGTATTTATCTTCCTTCTCCAAGTCCAGCAAATTGCCGAATGAAACATGCGGAATTAGAAAAAATTTATTCACAAATAAAAAGTTATTGACAAAAAAAACAATTTTTTCTATAATGGCTTTAGTTTTCAAAAACATTCTACTCAGTTTTCAAGGGACATAGAAAGGAGTTTTATGAAACCTTATTATGTCTCAAAAGAATCTTTACAAAAACTAGAGAAAGAATATGATCACTTAACGAAAAAGAAAAGAATTGAAATGATTGATGCTTTAAAAAACGCTGCAGATCTTGGAGATTTAAAAGAAAATGCAGAATGGGATGCGACTACAGAAGAATTAGATTTTTTAGATAACCGAATTCAAACGCTAGAAAATATTTTAAAGAATGCTATTATATATTCTAAAAAAGATAATCAAAAAGCAAATCTAGGATCTACCGTAACATTAAAATTCGATTCGAATATTGAAACTTATCAAATTGTTGGCAACGCTGAACTTTCTTTTTATCCATCTCCAATTTCTCATGAAAGTCCTCTAGGAAGTTTATTAATTGGAAAAAAAGTAGGAGATTCTTTTCTTTTTCAAAACGCAGGCGAAATTTTTTCTATTCAAGTCTTAGATATCTCAGAATAAAATGCAAAAGAAATTTTGACATAGCTTACCTCATGGTAAGTTTTTTTTAGAATCTTAAAATTATCAGATCCCTCTACTTATTCAAAACTAAACCATTTGCTTTATTCATATCCTATTTTTTTAATCCCTTGTATAAGAAAAATCCTCCAAATTCGAGGATTTCTTAATTTGGCATTTGTAATCGTAAGACCTTTTCATAATATCGATCAAAACTAAGATTTTTTACAAAAGCAAATTTTGCTTTCTTTAAAATAGGATCTACACCAATGGCACGAACTAGAAGTTCATCTCCAAGACGAGCAACTACATTTCCATTTTCATCTTTAAAACATTCTTTGGTATTGGAATATTTTACAGGCATTGGAAAATCTTCCATCGAAATATACCCTGGAATTTTATTTTTTGTTTGCACCGAAAGTGGATTATCTACACCAACAACATAAACATGATAATATCGATCTAAATGATTTTCAACATATCGCATCATTTCTAAATGAAGAGCATCTTCTTCGGCAGCATCTGCTTGTCTTTCCATAAAAGAACAATGTTCACAAAGTTGATCTAAATCAATCCATTGTTTTTTCATTTGTTTGTATCCATCTAAGAGTTGCTGAATTTTCAAATCGGGATATCGACGAATTGGAGAAGTAAAATGGGTATAATATTTTTTCGCAAGTGCATAATGTCCAAGATCAGCATCCGTTGCATACCGAGCACGGGAAAGGGATTTTAAAATCATTTTGGATAGAAAAATAACATCATCTTTACCTTTATATTCTTCTAAAAGTTCCTGAATCACATAGCGATAATCTCCATGAGAGGACTGTCTAATTTTATATTTTAACTCTTTTAAGTACTGAATGGTATTTTTTATTTTTTCTTCACTTAAGGTTTCATGTACGCGGTGAATTGAATATCCTTGGAAAAGATAGCTACAATATTCATCTAAACATTCATTGGCACAAATCATAAAATTTTCAATGATCCTTCTTGGTATTTCATTTTCTTGTTCTTTAAAATCCGATATTTTTCCATCTTCATCCAACACAAGATCAACATCCATAGATGGGAAAAATAAATTCCCTTCGGTATCTCTTTTTTTTGTTAATTTTTCGGATAATTCTTTCATGAGAAAAAGTTCTTCTTTATAAGGTAAATATTTTGGTACTTTATTTTCTTCTTGAAAAAATTCGTCTACTTCTTCATAACTCATTTTTATGCGGGAGCGAATTACCGCATCATAGATTTGATACTGTTTGATGTTTCCTTGCGGATCGATTTCCATAAGAATACTTTTTGTAAGGCGATCTTTCAAAGGATTTAAAGAACAAATTCCATTGGATAGTTGATGAGGAATCATTGGATTTACCGAATTTAATAAATATACACTCGTTCCTCTTCTTTTTGCTTCGGTATCTAATGGACTTCCTGGTTTTACATAATAGCTTACATGTGCAATATGGACTCCCAATAAATAGTTTCCATTCGAAAGTTTTTCAATGCTAATCGCATCGTCCATATCTTTTGTATGTTTTCCATCGATCGTAAAGGTTTTCAAATGCCGAAAATCTTCTCGATCTTTTAGGTCTTCTTTTCTTACTTCGGATGGTATTGTTTTTAATTGTTCTTTTACTTTTTCATCAAATTCTACTGGAAATCCACGATTAATTAAAATAGAAACAAGTTCTATATTTGGATCTCCAATATGACCAATTTTTTTTATGAATTCTCCTTCATAAACATCTTCATTTTTTTCTGGAGAAATCGAAACAATCAAACGGTCACCAACAACTAATTTTTTCATATCGTTGGATCCAATCCGGACTTTTAAATTCTCATGATTAGTAAATAAAACTTTTAATTGTTTCACGCCATCAACTTCTACAACTTCACATACTTTTTTATCTAATTTTCTTTGTAAAACCTTAACAATTCCTTTTCCTTCTGCTTTTACTAGAATTTGATCATATGGTAATGCTCCATTTAATTCATTTTCTCTTAGAAATTTTGTTTTCCCGTGAACGTTATAAAAATATTTTCCAGTTGGTGTTTGTTCTAATATGGTAATTAATTGTTCCGGAACGAATTTATATTCTTTTTGATCTTTATATATTTTTCCTTCTTTTTCTAATTCGTGAATCCACTCTAAGACTTCGGATCTTTTTTCAAAAGATCCAGCAAAGGATTTCATTTGACTTTTTGTTAACGGTCTATTTTCTAAAATTTTTAGTAAATAGGATACAAAAGTTTCTTTGTCTCTTTGGACAATCTTATGAACGAAAGCATTTTTATTGGGATCTTTTTTTATTTCAATGACAACAATATCTTTTGGAAGTAAAACAAAAGTACTTTTAATTTCTTGTGGTGAAATTTCCGGATGTTTTTTTAGTTTCAATCTTTCTTTTGTCATTTCTATGGTATCAAGTTCGTATTCTTCTGGAAATTTTTGATACATTTTTTCATGATTATAATAAAGATATCCTAAAGTTTCTAAGTTTGATAATACTTTTTTTAACTGCTTTTTTTGACTACTAGTTTCTACTTTACAAATTTCTAATAATTGTTTCCATGATTTTTTTTCTTGTACTGCATTTAAAATTAGTTCTTGATAAATTTGTTCCATTTCGTTTCTCCATTTCTAAATAAGAAAAAAAGACCGCAAAAAGCAGTCTTATAAAAAAAGGGAAAGTACGATTAGAATAATTTGAATCATACTTTCACCTCCCTATTTATATCATAGCACAAACCGATTCTATTTGACAATATTTTTTTATGCCAAAGAGGACACGAATTGATTATATTGGTTTGTAAGTTCATCGTTGGAAAATAAAATGGTTTCTCCTTCTACGGTCCAATTTCCTTGATTTGTCTGGAGAAATGTAAGAACAGATTCATAAGTATTTAAAATATTTATAATTTCATCAATGGAATTTTCGACCGTTTTATCGTTTGCTTGACTTTCTAAATCACCAACAAAGACATCTCGGTAATAATCAATATAATAAGAATCTAAATTTATTTCATCTGAATTTAAATAAGACATGGCTTTGTCTTCCGTAAAGAATTCTTGATAATCTTTTTTATCTTGCTCTAAATTGTTTTTCATCGTTGTTAAATATTCTTTGGTTTTAACAAATTCTGGCCCGTCGGTTTTATAAGTTTCTGCAGTTAAAACGGTTGTAATTTTTTCATCTGATAAATGGATTGTAATTCGATTGGTAAGTTCGATTCCATCTTTTAAATAGTTTTTGAATGCTTGTTCAATTTCTGCATAATCTCCACTAGATACCAGAGTGTTTAGTTTTTTATTTAAAGTTTCTTGATCAGAATTTTCTTCGTTCATCAATTGATCAATCTCAGAAAATTCCTTGTTTAATTTTTGTTCTTGCATACGATCATGAAAAAAATAATAAGCAACAAGTCCTCCAAAAGCAAGAACCAAAATAAGAATAACGATTAAAATTTTCTTTTTCATTTTTTTCTCCTTCTTTGCAATCTCTTATTATCTTTTATTA
>CALVWH010000044.1 GCA_944364705.1 uncultured Bacilli bacterium
GTTCTCTATATGCTTCCTTTAATCCATCGTTTTCTTTTTCTATTTTTCCACCAACTAAATTATACATTCCCATGTAAGGTTCCTTTGTTCTTTTACACATCAATGTTTGAGTTAAATCTTTATTAAATATTACAATTACATTATATTTTTTCATTTTTTTGTTCCTTTCTCTTTCATTTTATCTCATTTTTTTTTGGTTGTCTATTCAATTTGACAAAAAGACCCTTTTGTGTTAAAATAACCCCCAAAATTAAAGAAAGAGGGGGTTTTTTATGGAGGATATTTTATTAGCATTCCAACAGATTTTCTTCTTTTTAAAAGAAGATCCGATCTATTTGTTATTTACACTTATTTGTGTAATTGCTTTAGGGTTAGTTTTGCTTTATACAAAATCTAGAGTTTTACAGAATCAGAAAAAAGTCTTCTATTTTTTAGGAGTTATTAGTTCTTTAATTCTCGTTAAATATTTTGATGTATTCCTTCATATTATAAATTATAAAGAAGTTTGTTTCCTTTTTATCATAAGTACAATTCTTATTTTCTATCTTATGCTTAAAAAGGATACTACATATGCTTATAAAGCTTATAATCTTTGTGCTTATTTTGGTATGATTTACTTTTATTTTTATACTATGGAATCTTTATATATTGAAGGAACAAATACAAATGCATTCTTATTTTTAAATCAAACATTTCTTGTTTTATGGATATTGAGTTTAATTTTAATTAAATTTGGTACTTGGATTGTTATTCGTCTTGGAAAACATCCAGACTATTCTCATATGACAGTGAAAGTAAGTATTCCAGAAGAAGTATTTGATAATCGAATACCAACATTTACACAAAAAACATCCTTTTTATATGAAGGAAATGAGTTGACAATCAATAGTTAATATGATAAAGTTAAAGTAATTGTTTACGAAGAATAATAGAAAGTAGATTTTATTTTTGGAAAAAAGAGAATTTGTGGTTGGTGAAAACAAATCAAGAAAATAAAATTGAATTACCTATTAGGAGTAAAATCGTGTTTTCGCGTTAAGATAAAAGTGCATAAGAAACTATTATGAAATAAGGTGGTACCGCGAATTGATCGTCCTTATATTTATAATAGTTTTTTTGATAGAGAAAGGATAGAGGAAGATGAATAGTTATATTGATTCAACAAATTTAAATGCGTGGACAACTATAAAAGATATTGAAAATTTATGTAATGATGCTAGAAAATATTCGTTTGCAAGTGTTTGTGTGCATCCTTATTATGTACCATTTGCGAAAAAGGCTTTAGAAGGAACGAATGTTCAAGTTGGAACGGTTGTAGGATTTCCATTAGGAATGAATACAAAAGAAGTGAAAGCTTTTGAAGCGATTCATGCAGTAGAAGAAGGTGCTGATGAAATTGATATGGTTATTAATATTGGTGCTTTGAAGGATAAAGATTATGAGTATGTAAAAGACGAAATTGAAGAAATTCGTGATTCTATTGATGGAAAAGTTTTAAAAGTCATTATTGAAACTTGTTATTTAACCGAAGAGGAAATTAAAAAGATGACGGAAATCTGTAATCAAACTTATGTTAATTATATTAAAACATCTACAGGGTTTGGAAGTCGTGGAGTATCGGAAAGAGATATTGAAATTATTATGGAAAATAAAAATGATGTATTAGAAGTAAAAGCATCTGGAGGAATTAAAACGTATGAAGATGCTTGTAAATACATTGATATGGGAGTGACAAGGATTGGAACTTCTCATGGGAAAGAAATTATGGAGAAAAAATAGGAGGTACTTATGAATTTATATGAAGATTTAAAATGGCGTGGATTAATTAAAGATGTTGCAGGAGAAGATTTAAAAAAGAAATTAAATGACGAAAAAATTACGTTTTATTGGGGAACAGATCCTACTGCGGATAGTTTACATTTAGGACATTATTCGTCTTTAGTTACGGCAAAGCGTTTAGCAAAAGCTGGACATCATCCTATTTTATTAGTAGGAGGAGCAACTGGACTTATTGGTGATCCAAGACCTACTGCAGAAAGAGAATTAATGGATAAAAAAGTTTTAGAAAAAAATCTAGCTGGTATTCAAAAACAGGTTTTATCTTTATTTGATGGAAAAGCAGAAGTTGTTAATAATTATGAATGGACAAAGGATATTAGTTTTCTTGATTTCTTAAGAGATATTGGGAAATATATTAATGTTAATTATATGTTAAGTAAAGATATTATTCAGCGAAGATTAGATACGGGAATTACGTTTGCTGAATTTGCTTATACGTTAATTCAAGGAAATGATTTTCTTCATTTGTTTCAAGAAAAAAATTGTATTATGCAAGTAGAAGGTTCGGATCAATGGGGAAATATTACTACTGGAATTGAATTAATTAAGAAGAAATTAGGAAAAGAAGCTTATGGATTTACAATGCCTTTAATTTTAGATAAATTTGGTCATAAGTTTGGAAAAAGTGAAGGAAATGCTTTATGGCTTGATAAGAATAAAACTTCTTCTTATGAATTATATCAGTATTTAATTAATACGGATGATGAAATGATTGTACATTATTTGAAAGTATTTACGTTTTTGTCAAGAGAAGAAATTGAAGAGTTGGAGAAAAAGCATAAGGAAAAACCAGAGGATCGTATTTGTCAAAAAGCTTTGGCAAGGGAAATTATTACAGATTTACATGGAAGAGAAGAGTATGAAAAAGCTGTTAAAATTAGTGAGAGTCTATTTCAAGGTAATTTTCATGAACTTGCTGTTGATGATATTTTAAAGGTTATGAAAGATGTTCCTTCGTTTGAAATTACAGAGGAATTAACGCTTTTAGATTTGCTTGTTAATAATAAGATTGCATCTTCTAGAAGAGAGGCTAGAGAGTTTTTATCAGCAAAGGCAATTACGATTAATGGAGAAATTGAAACCGATGAACATAAGAAGATTGAAAAGAAAATGGCTTTAGAAGAAAAAATTATTATTGTTCGTAGAGGTAAGAAAAAATATTATATTGGTAAGTTTATTTAAGCACAATTGTGCTTTTTTTCTTTTTTTCTTTATCGAAAGTGTGATATAATAGATTTATGCAAGGATGGCGGAATCGGTAGACGCGCTACTTTGAGGGGGTAGTGATTTATATCGTGGGAGTTCAAGTCTCCTTCCTTGCACCATTGGGAAATCTGTCCAGACTTTTAAAGTTTTGGATTTAATATAGAAAATATCAATTTCTAAAAGAAGTTGGTATTTTTTTTTGTTAATTAAAGAAAGGAAAGGTTTAAATGATTAATATTGTTAAGAAAGAATTAGAGTTTGAGGATGAATTAAAAAAGAAGATAGAATTTATATGTGGATTTTGTAATACTACACCAACAATAATAAATGGTAATATAAGAAAAAT
>CALVWH010000045.1 GCA_944364705.1 uncultured Bacilli bacterium
TGTTGATGAACAACAATTTTCCAGTTATTTGCAAACATTGTGATCAAAAGTCCAGCTACCATAATAATGCTAGTAAAAATTAGATGTCCATTGGTTACGGTAGGATTTTCCATAAGTAAAAAAGCAAGGAATGTACAGAACATGATCAATCCTACAACAAAAACGCCAATTCCTACATATTTTAACATATTTGGAATTTTCACGATATAAGAATTGGAAGACGGCGAAATTTTTTGATCCTCATGCATTTTTGCTATACAAACTTCAATTACAACTAACGTAAGTGAAAAAAAGATAAATGGGATCATACAAACACACTCTTTTCTATTTTTAGAATATCATGAAAAGGTGCATATATCAATAGAAAAAATTTTTTCGATGTAAAAGGAATGTAGATATAAAAAAATCTAATAAAATATTAGACTTTTTAAATGACAATCGCAAATAAATTTCCACTTCCTTTATTTACGAGTTTTGCTAGAGTTTGTGAAAGTTTATAGCGAACATTTTCTGGTAATAACGATAGTTTTGCTTGGATTCCTTCTTTTACAATGACATCCAAACTTCTTCCAAAAATTTCACTTTTCCAGATCGTTGAAGGATCTTTATCGTAATCTTTCATAATGTAATCAATCAGTTCTTTGCTTTGTACTTCAGATCCAATGATTGGTTCAAAGGTTGATTCTACATCCACACGAATCATATGAATGGATGGAGCAACTGCTTTTAATTTAATTCCATAGCGTCCTCCTTGTTTGATGATTTCTGGAGTATCTAGTTTCATGTCAGCTAACGTTGGAGATGCCACTCCATATCCTGTTTGTTTTACTTGTTTTAGTGCAGATTTTATTTGATCGTATTCGGTTTTTGCTTCTTTGTATTCTTGGAGTAAAACAAGTAAATCACTTTTGGTATTGATATCTTCGCCAATAATTTCTTTTAAAACTTCTTTATAAAGTTCTTTTGGAGAATCTAAATTGATGGTAATAATTCCTGTAGAAGTATCTACTTCTGATAAATAGGCATTGCTGATATATTCACAGTCTCGAAAATGTTCGGTAATATGTTCTACGTCTCTTAATTTGTTTAATTCAATGACACTTTCTCTCATTTTTTCGATGTAAATTTTCTTTAACCAATTATCTTTTTCTAAGCATGCAATCCATTCTGGCATGTTCATTTGTACTTCGGTTACTGGAAATTCATAAAGTGCTTCTTTTAAAATATAATTCATATCTTTATCGCTCATATTTTCTACGTTAATTGGTAATACTGGAACATGGTGTTTTTCTTTGATGCTATCGGCTAGTCGTTCGGTTTCTGGAAGCATTGGATGAGCGGAATTTAAAATGACAATGAATGGTTTTCCAATATCTTTTAATTCTGTGATTACTCTTTCTTCAGCTTCGATATAATCTTCTCTAGATAGTTCTCCAATGGAACCATCGGTTGTCATGACAATTCCAATGCTAGAATGGTCTTTGATAACTTTTTCGGTTCCAATTTCTGCAGCTTCGATGAAAGGAATTTCTTCATCGTACCATGGAGTTCGTACTTTTCTAGGTCCATTTTCATCTTCGTATCCTTTGGCATTGGGAATGACGTATCCTACACAATCGATAAGTCGTACGCTGGTTTCAAACGTATCAATTTTTATTTTTGCTGCATTGCTTGGTACAAATTTTGGTTCGGTTGTCATAATGGTTTTTCCTTGAGCAGATTGTGGTATTTCATCCAAACATCTTTTTCTTTCGTATTCATCTTCAATATATGGAACGACCAAGTTTTCAATTACTTTCTTGATAAACGTTGATTTTCCGGTTCGAACAGCACCTACGACACCTAAATATAAATCACCACCAGTTCTTTCACTAATGCTTTTAATGATTTCTAACTTATCCATAATTTATCCCTACTTTCATTCTAATTAACTATATGAAAGCAAAAAAAAAGTATGCAAATTTATACTTTTCTTTTTTAAAACATTTTATCGACGTCTTTCGGTACTTTATCATTAACAACAGCATCGATGATTTTATTTTCTTTTTCTTTTGATACTTCTTTTCCTGTCATGCTTCCTAGTTCTTGAATTACTTCTCTTAAGGTAGCTTCGTCTTTTAAATTGGAATTTTGTAATTTGGAAGCTAATTCTAAAATGGTATCTTTACTCACTTTGGTTTTCTTTTCTACTTTATCAAAAAAACTATCATTAAATTTAAACATATAACTCACTCCTAGTTCATTATATGATAAAAAAAAAGAGGTGTTCTTCCTCTTATTAAATTTCTTCTTCTCCTTTGTTTTTGAATTGAATAACAATTGGTGTTCCTTCAAAATCGAAGGATTCTCTTAATTTGTTTTCTAAATAACGTTCGTAAGAAAAGTGGACAAGTCCTTTGTTGTTTACTTGAAAACGGAAGGTTGGGGGAGCTGTTTGGGTTTGATTACAGAAGTAAATTTTGAGTCTTTTTCCTTTATAGGTTGGTGGTAGGTTTAAGGCATAGGCATCGTTAATGACATCGTTTAAAAGACTGGTTTTGATTGTTTTTTTATGGTTTTGATAAACTTTTTGAATTTCTGGCATTAAGGTATGAATTCTTCTTTTGGTTAAAGCAGATAAAAAGACAATTGGTGCAAAGGAAATGAAAGAGAAATTTGCCCGAATTTCTTTGGTCATTCTTTTAAGTTCTTCTTCTTTATTTTGAATGGTATCCCATTTATTTACGACAATGACGATGGCTTTTCCTGCGTCTTTTGCGTAGCCAGCAATATGTTTATCGTGTTCGATAATTCCTTCTTCTGCATTGATGACTAACACGCAAACATCGCTCCGATCAATGGCTCTTAAAGTACGAATTAAACTATATTTTTCAACGGCTTCGTAGATTTTTCCTTTTTTACGAAGTCCTGCGGTATCGATAACAATCATTTCTTGTCCATAATAAGTAAATGGAGTGTCAATTGCATCTCTGGTTGTTCCAGCGATGTTTGAAACGATGACTCTTTCTTCATTTAAAAGGGCATTGACTAGGCTACTTTTTCCAACGTTTGGTCTTCCGATGACTGAAAATTTTAGAACGTTGTCTTCTTCTTTTTCTTCTTCTTCTTTGAAATCTTTGGTAATTTCTTTTAGTAAGTCATAAATTCCATCGTTTTGTTCGGCACTAACGTTTTGATAGTGTTCAAATCCAAGTTCGTAAAAGTCATATTGATGATCTCTGGCTAGCTTGCTATCGATTTTATTGATTACAACAATGACTTTTTTTTGAGTTTTTACGAGCATATCTCGTACAATAAAGTCGTTTTGTGTTAATCCTTCTTTTCCATCGACTACAAATAAGATTACATCTGCTTCTTCGATTGCAAGTTCTGCTTGAATTTTAATTTCTTTATTAAAGTCTTCTTTTCCAATATCGATTCCACCGGTATCGATTAAATGAAAGGAATGGTTTTCAAAGGTTATTTTCGTGTATAAACGATCACGGGTAATTCCTGGAGTATCTTCAATGATTGCGATATTTTTTTGAGCAAGTCGATTAAATAGGGTAGATTTTCCTACGTTTGGTCTTCCAACGAGTGCTACAGCGTATTTTGTCATAAGTTCACCTCACAATTTTTCCATAGTTTATGATATTTTCTACTTGTTCATCGAAAATAAGGGTACTATATTCTAGAAGTTTTCCATATTCGATGAAGGATAGTTTCTTTTTTTTCTTTCCATAAAATTTTCCTAAATATTGATAAATATCAAATTGAGAAAAGGGGATGTTTTCTTCCATTTCAAATAGAAATTCATGTTCTGTTTTCACTTTTATTTGCATATCAATGATGTCATCAAAGTATGATTCTATTTCTTCTTTTTCTAGTTTTATTATGTTTCCAAAATCTTCATCGGTATAAATGGAAACATTAAAAAAACCACCGAGTTTGATATGATACGTTTCTTTTAATGTTAAAAAGAGTTCTTTTAAGTTTTCTTCTAAATTTTCTTGATTTTGATAGTTTTTTGTATCTTGGTATTCGTAAATATAAAGAATATCTTCTTGAAAACAAACTTTCATAAGACCACCTAACTTATTTTATGAAAGTTTTCTTTTTTCTCTACATTGTACGAGCTATTTTATCGTGTATTTCTGCTTTTCCATTTTTGGTAACGTTGGAAAAGACGATGAAATCGTCACCAACGACTAAGTCAAGTTCTTTAAAGATTAAGTTTCTTTGTTTTTGATGGTTGGTAATTCCTAGTTTATCGGATTTGGTAGCAATGATGGTTACGGGGAGTTTATAATATTTTAAGAAGTTATACATCATAATATCATCGCTTGTTGGTTTATGACGAAAATCGACTAACATAAATACTTGTTTTAGATTTGGTCTTTCTTTTAGATAGTCTTCCATCATTCTTCCGAATTTCATTTGTTTTTGTTTTCCTATTTTTGCATACCCATATCCTGGGGCATCTACTAAATAGAAAGCGTCGTTTACTAAATAAAAATTGATGGTTTGTGTTTTTCCTGGTGTAGCGGATGTTCTAGCTATATTTTTTCGATTTAAAATGGTATTAATAAAACTACTTTTTCCTACGTTACTTCTTCCAACTAATAAAAATTCTGGTTTATTATCTGTTGGATATTGACTTTTTCGGACTGCACTAATGATCAGTTCTACACTATTAATTTTCATAAAATCCCCTCGATTTCTTGTTATTTATTATAACATAATTTTTGTGAAAAGAAAAATGTATACTTTTTGACAAGTGACGTTATTGTATCATAAATTTTTTCTTTTGTAAATTTGCATTTTTTCTTTTTCTATGTTATATTATACCTACATGGGGCTGCTTTGGTTTCGACGGAATTATTTCGTAAACAATGGCAAGTGGGAGGTACACCTTACGTACAAAAAAAAATAAATGCTGAAAAAGTAAAAAATGTGTTTGCTAACTTATTCTCTAGCAGAAATCAAGTTGCATTTGCCTAGTTAATGGTACACAGCTTTCTTTTATCTTTCTCCCATTGAGATATTAGAAGGCTCGATGAAATGGGATATCTTATAATGGTGCCTATACGTTATAATGAATTTTGATAGGCTTGCTATAAAATTAGTTGGTTATCTACTTTATTTTATAGGACATGTAAGTGATAACTAAACTTGTAGAGGTTGTTTATAGAGTAATTTCGGACAGGAGTTCAATTCTCCTCAGCTCCACCATAATTGAAAAAACCCCTTGGATTTCAATGGTTTTAATTTGTAAAAAAACTTTAGGTACAAATTAGGTACAAATTTTATTGATTAATTTAAGCATGTAAAGATATAAGGAATCACATGTTTTTTTACTTAAAGTGTTACACTTCAGAAAAAATTTTTCAGTTTTTTTTAAATTTAACTGCACGAGGTAAATCTATTCTTTTAGTTGTTAAAACCCCATTGTTAATATATCTATAAAGAGTAGTAATCGATTTATCTATTACATCTTTATTTTCTATTTTAATTTGATAAATAGATTTATTCTCATCGCTTCCTTTTTTGATAATAGAATCTAATTTATTAAATTCATCATTATTTATATCAATACCTTTTCTAGAATTAATTAGATTATCGTCAGCTTTTCTTTGAGCAATTTTAGCATCATACTTAAACTTAATAAAAGGACATTTCTTATATCTGTTTTTACAGTTAGAGCAAACATAAGACCATCTCTTTAATGTTGAACAATTACTAGAGGTTGCATTAGGAAAATCAATGGATATTCTGTTCCTTTTGACTTTTCTTGATATTCCTCTAGGATCATAATTTAAAATTTTACTAATATTAATTAATTTATAGTTATGAGATATACAAGAACTAATAGTTTTTCTATTCTCAATATCTAAATGTTTCCATGTTTTCATTTATATTTCCTTCTTTATAGCTACAAAGAAATATAAGATATATTATAATCAGACTTATTTCCGTATTTTTTTTAAACGGACTTCCAAATAAAATTTAACGTTATGATTAGAAATTTATTCAAAAGTATTGCATTTTATCAATAAATAGTGTATATTATTTATCGAGATGTACCTAGGAAACTTTTGAAGCCTTAGGTCTTTTTCATTTTTATAAAAATTATTTATAAAATTAGTAAAAGTCCTGGTATAATGGTTATAGAATTAAATTGTTTATTTATTGTGATGGTTTTGGACTATCTTAACTATTGCACCAGATTGATACTAAACTCGAATTTTCGAGATTAAATACAAAAACTACTCTCAATTTAATTGAAAGTAGTTTTATTTTATCAATTTAGAAAACACACTTGTACATTGACATAATCAATGTACGTGTGAAATTGATTGAATCAATTTGACTTTTTAGAAAAATATGGTATAATGCGTAAGCAACAAGGGGGAAAAATATATATGGATGAAACAATGAAGAAAATTTATCAAACAAATTGTAATATGGGACTTGAAGAAAATTTGAATCCTAGTGTAATAAATAAATAAATTAATTAATGCTTATTTATTTAAAGAATACATAGAGAGTGAAGGCTTTAATCCAGAAAGATATAATCAATTGTTAGAACTTAATCAGGATGTGTTAGGTTCCGTATCAACATTATTAAAAGAGTATCAGCAATTTTTATTATCAACAAAAGTTGATTATAATGAGTTGCAGTCTGCTGGAATTTATGGTGCGAATGGTTTTGTAGAAAAAGATGGTATATTTGTTCCAAAATCACTTAAAGCTGATGATTATTTCTTTGGTGGTTATCTTCCCAAAGTTCCATATAAAAGACATTGGTATAAATATCCGAAAATAGGCGAAGATTTTTGTGAATATGATGTAACAATTTCGAATGGTATATCTAAAGAAGATCAATTTGATTTAATATTACACTCAGACATGGATTTATTTTTAGGAGATGTGTTAGATATATCTGATGAAAACTATGAAATAAATAAAAAACAATTATTAATGAAATTATATCAAATAAGAGGCAATAGCACTGGACTAAATATAAGTGCAGATTATGATCATAAACTTGGAAAAGAATATGTTTTACTAAGTAGAAGAAAATAATTTTCACAAATTAATCATCCAATATAATAAAAAATATGTTATACTATAGTTCGTTAAATTTATTACTAACGATTTCTTTTACTTTAGGAGTTGTTGTACTTCTCTCTCTCGGGCACTAGATTGATCGTTACTCGAACTAGAAAGAGTTCGTTTTTATATATAAAGATATAAATGGAACAACCGTATACGAGAACCGCATGTACGGTGGTGTGAGAAGGCAAAATAATTTAATTATTTTCCTTTACTCGATTAGATAATTATCTGTTAATTTTAGAAGGTGATTGTTTTGATTGTTTATAGATGTGTTAGTGAGAGAGAACTTGCATGTATGATTGGAATTCCAAATGATATAAGTGGTCCTCGAGGGGAAAATACTTTTAAATATGAAGAGAAAGTAGAATATAAACATTTCTTTTATCATTATGCTTCAACAATATCATTTATGGATATACAAAATTTGGATAGATATTATAATAAGTATTCAATTATTATGGCTTATGATATTAATGATGAACTTTTAAAGGAACATTTTGGTTTAGGACAATATAATTTAGGTAGTGTTTCTAAAGAATACAAGGATGCCATATTGCAATATTTTGAAACAATATATTTTCCTGAATTCGCAATACCAAGTTTTCTAATTACTAAAGACATGGTAGTAGGAATAGGCAACAAAAAAAGAATTACTCCAGTAAGTTATATATGTTATGATGATATGGATGATAGCATTAGAAAAAGTGAACAAAATTTTTTAGAATATGAAAAATGGTTATTTGAGAATGGAACAAATGTGTCAAAAGATTTAGTATTAGATAATAGTGAAAATCTATTTCCAATTAATCGTGATAAAGTAAATAAAAAGGTGTAGATAACTTCCTCAACGGCACAAAAATGAAAAGATCCTTTTAATTTCAAGGTTTTTAATTTGTAAAAAAGCTTTAGGTACAAACGGTGTACAAATTTTATTGATTAATTTAAGCA
>CALVWH010000046.1 GCA_944364705.1 uncultured Bacilli bacterium
CAAGGGAAAGAATTACCTTTCTACGAAGAAAAATGCGATATTCTTAGAAATTATGATTATGAAAACGACGTGATCGCTGACCTAGAAGAAAAACAATTTTTGAAAGAAAAAGATAAATTTTATTTGAAAGATTTGGAGAAAATTGGCTATTTTTTGGAGCAAGATTTATCTTATTTTAGCGAAAAATATGAAACTTATACGTCTGTAAAACTAAAAGAAACGACCATTATTCAAAAAGCAAAAGTTACCAGTCAATTTCATATTGGAGAAGATAATATTTTATCGTATCAATTTACCGTTGATGGAATGCAAGAAGAGGAAATGAAAGAATTTTTAACGTCATTAAAACAAAAAAAGAAATATTATCGTTTAAAAGATGGAAATCTTTTAAATTTAGAGAATGAATCTTTTGAAGAAATGCAGTCGTTAATGCAAGAGATGGATTTAAAACAAAAGGGGACTCTCCCAAAATATCAAGCATTATATTTGGATAGTTTAGAACAATATTCCATTATTGAAACCGATCATCAATTTCAAAATTTTATTGATAATTTTAAAAAATATAAAGAAGTAGATCTTGTATTTACGGAAAAAGAAAACAGTCTTTTAAGAGATTATCAAAAAGTAGGAATAAAGTGGTTGTATCAAATTTATAAATGTGATTTTGGAGGTATTTTAGCCGATGAAATGGGTCTTGGTAAATCTTTACAAATTCTTTCTCTTTTGTCGATTCTTCATAAAGAAAAACCAGAGTCAAAGTTTTTGATTGTCGTACCAACGGCTTTGATTTATAATTGGCAAAATGAATTTGAAAAATTTTCCATCCCTCTTTCTTATCATTTGGTCGTAGGCAATAAAAAAACAAGAAGGCAATTACTAAAAGAAGAAAAAGATCTTTATCTTACGTCTTATGGATTACTTCGAGAAGATATTGATCTTTATCAAGATCGAAAATTTGAAGTTTGTGTGATCGATGAAGCACAAAATATTAAAAATCCGAATGCCTTACTTACAAGAGCAGTAAAAAAGGTAAACGCTTCTGTTAAATTTGCACTCACAGGAACTCCAATTGAAAATTCTCTTTTAGAACTTTGGAGCATTTTTGATTTTCTTATGCCAGGTCTTTTAGGAAGTCAAATGAAGTTTATGACGAAATATAAAAATATGGAAGATGAAGAAAATCTAAAAAAATTAAAAAATCAAATTTCTCCATTTTTACTTCGCCGAAAAAAGAAAGAAGTAGTAAAAGATTTACCGGATAAAATTGAAAATAATATTTATATTGATTTTCATGAGAAAGAAAAAACGTTATATGCTTCTTTGGTAAAAGATACAAGAGAAAAAATTGATGAAATGATTCGAAAAGAAGGTTTTTTAAAATCTCGGTTTTTAATTTTACAACTGTTAACAAAATTAAGACAATTATGCATTGATCCTTCTCTTTTATATGTGAATTATAAAGAAGAAAGTAGTAAAATGGAAACGTTAAAAAATATTTTAATCGAAGCGGTTCGAAATGAACATAAAATTTTAATTTTTTCTTCTTTTAAAGGAGCATTAAGTAAAATTGAAGAAATGTTATCCACAGAAAAAATGACGTATTACCGAATGGATGGTAGTACGCCAAGTAAAAAAAGAATGGAGTATGTGGAAAACTTTAATCAAGATCAAACCAATGTATTTTTGATTATGTTAAAAAGTGGGGGAACTGGATTAAATTTAACGGCATCAGATATGGTTATTCATTTAGATTTATGGTGGAATCCCCAAGCCGAAAATCAAGCGACGGATCGTGCCCATCGAATTGGTCAAAAAAAGGTTGTGGAAGTCATTAAATTAATTACGAAAGGAACGATCGAAGAGAAGATTTTAGACCTTCAAAAAAAGAAACAGAAATTAAGTGATTTATTGATTGAAGGGGAAAGTGAAAATGTTTTTTCTGCTTTAACGGAAGAAGATGTTCGAAATCTTCTTGCTTACGAACAAGAATAATTATTCTTCATAAAAGCTATTTTCCATTGTAATATGGATGCCTAAGTTTTTTAAAATATTTAATTCTTCTTGTGGAAATAAATAGGTTCCATGAGCATCGCATCCGTTTAATTTTTCGATATTTTTCATTGCTTTACTTACGACTGGATTGGTTGCGGAACAAATGCTAAGAGCAAGAAGAACTTCTTTTAAATCTAAGGCGTATTCTGTTTTTCGAAAATATTTCTTTTTTAAAGCCATCATTGGTTTTAGAACATTTGGAGAGATAAGGTCGACATCATCTGGAATATTGGTTAAAACTTTAATGGCATTTAAAAGCATACTACTAAGAGGCATTAAAATGTTTGTCTTTTTTCCAGTGATGATTTGATGATCTTTTAATTCAATTGCGGCGACATGCCGTTTTTCTTTTTCTTTTTTTTCTAAAGCACATACACTTACTTTTCGATCTTTGGTATCGATGTGAAGTTCATTCATTAAAAGTTTAATTCGCTGACTCATATCGTTTGGTAAGTCTTTGATTTTTTCGGTTGCTAATGCTTCATAGTATCTTCGAATAATTTCTTCTTTACTTGCTTTTTCTACGATGTTTAAATTGGTAATGCAATCTTTGACTACATTGACTCCCATATCGGTAGGGGAATGATAAAGATCTTTTTTGGTGATTTTATAAAGGATTGTTTTTAATACGGGAAATAATTCTAAATCTCGGTTATAATTGGTTGCGGTTATTTGGTAGTGATCAAGATGAAAATAGTCGATCATATTTTTATCGTTTAAGTCTGCGGTTGCAGCTTCATAAGCCATGTTTAGGGGATGTTTTACTGGTAAATTCCAAACAGGAAAGGTTTCAAATTTTGCATAACCTACTTGTTTTTTTTGTTTATATTCATGGTAAAGTTGAGATAAGCAAGTGGCAAGTTTTCCACTTCCTGGGCCAGGTGCCGTAACGACGACGAGTGGTTTTTCTGTTTCGATATAAGGGTTTGCTCCATATCCTTCATCACTGACAATGGTGTCAATATCGGTTGGGTATCCTTTGGTGTAGGTGTGTAAATAGGTTCGTATGTTTTTTTTCTTCAATTTTTCCATAAATTTTTGAACTTCGTTTTGTCCATTATATAAAGTAATGACTACGCTATTAATTTGAATATTTAGTTCTTGTAATTTACGAATTAATCGAAAAACTTCGGTATCGTAAGTAATTCCATAATCGGCGCGCATTTTCTTTTTTTCGATATCGTTTGCATTAATACAGAAAATAACTTCGGCATCTTCTCTTAATTTTTCTAAGATTTTTAGTTTTACATCGGGCTCAAATCCTGGTAAAACTCTAGATGCATGAAAATCATCAACAAGTTTTCCACCAAATTCTAAGTATAATTTTCCGTGAAAAAGACGAATTCTTTCTTTTATCTTTTCACTTTGCAATTGAATGTATTTGTTATTATCAAATCCTTTGTTCATAAATTCTTCCTACTTTCTAAAATCAGTATACCATGATTTTTTTAAAGTAGAAAGAGAAAAAAATAAAAAAAAAGAGTATTTTTTTAAACACCCTTTATTAAAAGTTTTTATTTAATTTCGATATATTTTTTATTGTCTTTTTCTTCTACTTTTGGAACGGTAATTTTTAAAATACCATCTTGGAATCCTGCTTCGATATTTTCAGAATCAACATCTCCTAGGTAGAAAGAACGACTATATTTTCCATAAATTCTTTCACGTTTAATGTATTTTTTATTTTCTTTTTCTTCTTTGTTTTCGTTTTTTTCAGCAGTAATGGTTAAAGTACCATTATCACATTCTACTTTAATTTCGTCTTTTTTGAATCCAGGAACGTCAAGTTCTAGATGATAAGCACCATCCTTTTCATAAATATCACACTTCATTTTGCTGCTTTCTCTATCAAGGAAATCATCAAAAATATCATCTAAATAAAATCTTTTTGGAACTATATTCATATATTCCACTTCCTTTCACAATTCTCATTATACGCTCTTTTTAGCACTTGTCAATAAGAAGTGCTAAAAAATGACAAAATCACATAATTTACCACAATGTTTTACGTTTTTTTGTGTATACAGGATTATAATAATAAGGTTTTTAATTTACTTCCCTTTATAGAAATGCTACTATATTTATAGTAAGGAGGGAGAAAGATGAGTGATTTTGAAAAGGCACAAAGAAATTTAAAAAATGATATGATTGTTTTGGTTGTTTTACAATTAATTGTTGTTGCTTATTCTATTTTTCATGGTCCTTTTAATTACTTTTCTATTGTTTATGCTGTTTTGTTTCTTGCTGGTTATTATTTTGCAAAAAAGGAGAAAAAGCAGCTGGAATCATTGGAATTGTTGTTGGCGTTTTAATGATACTTACCATTTTGCTTTTGGATCTTATTGACTTTTTATTAGGATTGTTTGTTTTCTTTCATTCGATAAAATATAATAAATTGATCCAAAATAAATAAGGAACCATGGAAAGATGATTTCTTTTAACAGGATATAGGAGTGATGATTCGTGAAAAAAATTATTTATGTTTTTTTCTTTTGCTTTGCGATTGTCTTTCTTTTACTGATTTATATTATTTATGATCAAAAAAGACAAATCGATAAGTTATTAGAAGAAAATA
>CALVWH010000047.1 GCA_944364705.1 uncultured Bacilli bacterium
CATATGATAATGCAGTAGCTGAAGCAACTTATAAAATTTTTAAAACGGAGTTTGCATTTAATAAAAGATTTGCAAATTTATAAGAATTAGAACGGCAATTGTTTGACTATGTAAATTGGTACAACAATGTTCTAATTCACGGATCACTAAATTACCAAACACCTGTAGCATATCGTTTGGGGTTGTCCTTATAAAAATTGTCTAAAAAAGTGTTGACAATCCACCCTACTATCCTACTCCAATCATATCACTTTTATTATAGATTGTAAATATCATAAAAGATTAATTTCTTTCCTTCTTTTCTAATAAAAAGGAGACATTTTTAAAAGGCTATAAAGTAAATTAATTATTTTCCCAAAGGAAGGATAAGAAATAATTTCTTCTATAAAAAAACTGATTTAATTATAAATTAAACCAGTTAAACAACATATAAATGGCGTTCCCGAGAAGATTTGAACTTCCGACCGACCGCTTAGGAGGCGATTGCTCTATCCAGCTGAGCTACGGGAACACATTTCATTTCTTATTATAAAACTTATTTTATAAATAAGCAATGAAAATCATATTTTTTTCGGCAAACGAATTTTAACAATCGTTGATCCAGGATTAAAAAAATCTAACTGAAATTCTTCAACCATACGATTTTCTCTTAACGTTTGATGAACCATTTGCCTTAAAATTCCAGTTCCTCTTCCATGAATAATTAACACATGTTCTCTTTGTAATTTTAAACTTTCTTTGATAAAATCATTCACAGCAACTCTAGCACTTTCCCGATCAAAGCCATGAAGATCCAAAGAAGGAAGACTTCCTGGAAATACAATATTAGATAAACTCATAAAGGTACTGCCTCACTTCTTCCTTGCTTGGAACAGAAAATCTAGATCCTACATACTGACAAGATAAAGATGCGGTAATACTCGCAATCTTTAAACATTGTTCATAGGAATATCCTTTGCTTAATCCATAAACAAAAGCGCCATGAAAAAAATCTCCAGCTCCAGTAGAATCGCTTGCAGAAATATCTAAAGCCTCTCCTTGTTTTATTTCTCCATCTTTTCTATATAAATACCCTTCTTTTTCTAACGTAATTACCAAATTTTTTTTACAGATTGATTCTACTTTTTCAAAAATTTGTGTTTTCTTATTTGTTTCAAAGGATTCGCTGGAAAAGTTTTCAGCAAATTCTTTACTACAAATGAAATAATCTACTTTTTGACACAAATCATAAACTTGATCCGTATTTTTTCCTGCATCTAAAACCGAAATAGCCTTCGGATATTTTTTCAATAAAGAAATCGAAGTTTCATATTCCCTTCCATCCATTAATAAAATATCTGGAGAAAAAGATAAAGAAAAATCTGGTAAAAATCCTTCTTTAGGAGACGTAACAATCGTTCTTGTTCCTGTCTGTTTATTTGCTAGAATCACACTTACGGTTGTATGTTTATTTTCAAACACATAAGAAATATCTACCGAAGCATCCAAAAGTTCTTTTTTTACCTTTTCTCCATAAAAATCTTTCCCAACTACTCCAGCAAACGCAACTTCTGAACCCCATTTTCCTAAAAGATACGCTGGATTGCTTGCTGTTCCTCCACCACATTCTACTTTTAAATTTGATGTGTTTTTGGTGTTTTCCTCTGGATATTGACTCATCAGATACGTAAGATCATAAGATGCTTGTCCAACACATAAAATCTTCATATTTCCCCTCATTTCTCTTTTCCTATTATATCATTTTTTTTGAAAAACTTATCTTTTTCTTGACAACTTTCTTTGTTTTCCATAAAATAAAAGAAAAAAAAGGAGAAGCCTATGAATATTTTATATGCTTGTGATAATCAGTATGCAAATTTACTTTTAGGATCCATGTATTCTTTATTAACCAATCATCAAAATCCAATTCACATTTACCTTGCTTATGATCAACTAGACTTAAAACATCAAAAAAGAATGGATATGCTCGCCCAGCAATTTCCAAATGCTACTTTAACTTTTTTAAATCCTAGAAAAATAAGAATGATTTTAGATCATTATCCCATTCCTACTTGGAGAGGAAGTAAAATTGCAAATGCTAGACTTTTTTTCCGTGAATTTATGCCAGATATTGACCATCTTCTTTATTTAGATAGCGATACAATTATTTGGCAAAATTTAGAAGGAATTGAAAAAGAAGCACCAATTTCGGCCGTATTAGAAAGAAGAGTTCCACCGCATTATGCTTCTTACGTATCTTCTGATACAAAATATTTTAATAGTGGTGTTTTATCGTTTCATATACAAGAATGGGATAAAATAGATGGAACGAAAAAAATCGCAGATGCGGTTTTTAAAAAACATCCAGATCTTTTATATCCGGATCAAGATTTATTAAATTTTGCTCTACAAAACCAAATTCATCCTTTATTTTTTTCTTATAATTTATTTCCTCATGACTTTATTCATTCTTATCATCAATATCAAAGAATTTTTCCAAAATTTACAGAATATTACAGTGAAGAAGAATTTGAAAAAGCAAAAAATGAAGCAAAAATTTTGCATATGATTGAAATCGGAAATGTTCGTCCATGGATTAAAAATCGTTGTTACCCTTTTAATGAAGCTTATGAATATTATCAAAAACAAGTAGGAAACAAAATAAAAAAAACAACGTTAAATTTTCCAAATAATTTATTTTCTTACCTTTCTCCAACGATGCTTTCTTATTTTAACTATAGTAAGACGTTTATTCCAACACCAATATTAGAAAAAATAAAAGAAAAAATTTACAAATAAAATTTTTTCTTTTTTTGATGAACAAGGATACCACCAGAATGTTCTTTAAATGGTTGAAAGGTATCTAATGGAAATTCTTTTAAATATTTTTCTTCTTCCCGGTATACATAAGTAAGAGCAACTCCATTTTCTTCTAAAGGAAGATTTTCTAATAAAGTAGAATATTCTCCTTTTGCTTTGTAAAAACAAATATTGGACAAATAAACTAGGTCATATTTTTCTTTGATGCTGATCGCTAAGTCAGAAATATCTCCAAGATAAGAATTTATCGTAACCGAAGACAGTTCTTTTCTTAAGGTTTGATAAGAATCTTTTTCTAAGTATGGGTTATTTTTCATAACTTTTTGTAAATAAACTGGCTCCTGAGAAAAAAGAAGAGAATTGGAAAGATAGGACCAGTCATAAAATTGAAATAAAAAATCCCAAAATTCTTGATCTTCTTTTTCTAGATAGTTTCGTATTTCTGTATAAAAATCATCATAAATCGTATCAAAGGTTGGACAAGAATCTTGATAAAAGAAAAATAGATAATTTTCTACTTCTTTTAATGCCTTAATAGCAGCAACTTTCAAATGGAAATAAAAAAGAGCAAACCGATTTAAATCATAAATATCTATTTTTTTCTTTCCAAAAGAAATTGCAGTTAATATTTGTTCTCCAGAAGAAATGGGTAACAAAATTTTTTCGTTGTTCAAAAAATAAGATTGATATTCATAAATCCATTCGTTTGTTGTTTTATAAATAAAAGAAGTAGATTCAAAATTTGCTTGATTTCTTATGTTCCCTTCAATTATTTGTTGTGCAATCAAAGAATCTTTTTCTTTCATATAAACACCCCGATACGTGTATTATAACAAGTTTTTTAAAAAAAGCAAGAAAACTTATCTTTAAATTCTTATATGAAAATAATTTTCATTTTTTCTTTTTATATTTAAATAAAGCAGATGGTCTGTGTCCTTCTCCAGTTTTCATTTTCTTTGTTTTTTCCACTTTGCTCGCAATCATTCTTCGAAATGCAGGATCTAATAATTTTTTGTTTAATATTACTTCATATACTTGTTGTAATTCCCCTAGGGTAAAATATTCTGGCATCATGTTAAAAACAATGTCTGTATAATTCAGTTTATTTTTTAGTCTTTCAATTCCAGCTAATATCACTAGAGCATGATCAAATGCTAAAGAATCATTTTTTACTTCAATAAATTTATATCGATCGGTTGTTTTTTCACGAAGTTCTTTTTTGATTGTTAGATGGATCGTATCTTTTCCATTATTTAGTGTAATATCTACAATATCCTTGTTCTCTTCTAGAAGTACTACATCAAACCACGATGCATTCGGATTAATCATTTCTGTTAATTTATTTTTATCTACTAAAGCGATATAGGAAGTAGATACAACCCTGGTTCTTGGGTCTCTATCAAGAGCATCATACGTATATAATTGTTCTAAATAAATGTTTGATAAATTCGTTTCCTTTTTTAATACTCGTTTCGCACAATTTTCTAACGTTTCTGTTTTCGGATTTAAAAACCCTCCTGGTAAACACCATTTTCCTTTATAAGGAAAATCCTCTCTTTTTACAAGTAAAATGCTCATCATTTTTTTACTAGTCTTACGGTAGTTATCACTTTCTTCATCCGATACACTGATTAGTAATATATCTGCGGTCATAGATAACTGATCAAATTTTTGGGGATTATAATCCTTTAAAAACTCTTCTTCTGTTTTATATTCTTTTTTCACGTTATCACCTCTTATTTATAAATTGATTATAACATACGGCAGACTTCGTCCGCAACCTAACTTGCAAAATTATCAAAACGAATATATAATAACATTTACAAATTTCAACTGTCAGAAAAAAGGGCGACCTATATAAGTCCTTTTCTTAATAAACATTAAGTTTTTCACGTTAGAATTATAAGATTCAATATTATACAGTTGAACATAATAAACAAGTTTATTCTCATGTATCTTCATATGGGGAAAGGGGC
>CALVWH010000048.1 GCA_944364705.1 uncultured Bacilli bacterium
TCTAAAAAAAGAAGATTTTGATAAACTATATTTCCTATCTGATTTTCCAGATATTCTATATCGTTTGTTTCGTGAAGAAACAAGAAATTTTGTTTTTTTGGAAAAACAAAAAAAGTAGACATCCTACTTTTTTTTCTTATGCTCTAAACGGTTTAAAGTAAATTCTCGAAACAAAGTGTAACAAATCGAACTTAAAGGAACGCTAAGTAAAATACCGATAATTCCATACAAGCTAGCTCCAATCGTAACGGCAATCATTACCCATAAGCTTGGAAGTCCTACCGATTTTCCTACCACTTTCGGATAAATAAAATTCCCTTCGATTTGTTGCAAAATAAGAATGAAAACAACAAAAATAATTGTTTTCATTGGAGACACCATTAAAATTAAAAAAGCTCCAATAAACGTTCCAAAGAAAGCTCCAAACACAGGAATTAAAGAAGTAACTCCAATGAGTACTGAAATACTTGGAGCATAAGGAATTTGTAAAATTAACATTCCTAAAAAACACAAAAATCCAATAAGAAATGCTTCCGTACATTGTCCACTAATAAAATTAGTAAACGTTTGTTTTGTCACCGTTAACAAATGAACAAGAAACGTTTGAACCTTTATAGGAAAATAAGCCTTTAATAACAAAGACCCTTGCTTTTTTAATTTTTCTTTTTGAAATAACAAATAAATAGAAAAAACAAACCCAAACACAACATTTGTAAATGCTCCTATAAAGTTGGTTGCTAACCCCATTCCAAATTCAAAAAGTTCATTTTTATTGTCCTTAGCATAATCAACAACTTCACTTTTAAAATCATCTAAAGAAGTGGTAATTTTTTCGATATCTTTTTTTGATATACCAAAGGAATCTAATTTATCTTCTACGGTTTCAATATAAGTCGGAAGATTATCCGTAAAAATTTGAACCGTTTCTCCGAGTTGTGGAAGAATTAAAACAAATAGAAAAGATAAAAAGACAAGAAAAAGGAAAAAAGTTAGGAAAATAGAAACACCACGTTTCTTTTTACTTTTCCATTTCTTTAGCCATTTATTTTCTACAATTGTTAATAAAACATTAGCAATAAAAGCAATAATAATTCCGATCCAAAAAGGCATCAATAACGAAATAAACGTTTTAAAAAGTAAAAAGAGATCTTGAAAATGAAAGAGTAAAAAAATTAAAATAACCGTATAGGTAATATAAAACAAAATATCTTTCTTTTTTAAATGCATAAGATCCCCCCATTTCAAAATCTTATTGTATCATATTTTCCAGTATTTTCAAGAATAAGTTAAAAAAAAGACATTTGCTCTTTTTTCTCAATTTTTGCTCGGTAAGCTTTTATAATATCTTCCATTTTATATAAAATTCCATATTTTTCACATTCTTTTTGAAAAACATAATAAAGTCTTCTCCGATTCAAAGAAATACAAAGATAATAATTACGATAATTTTTTTCATATTGTGATCTCATATGAGGAAAAAGTTCATCCAATTTTTTATAATAATAGTCTCTCTGATCATCCCTTAAGGTCATTCCCATATAGGTATAAATAAATTTTGCTCCATTTTGATGTGCTAATTGTACTATTTTTTTTATATTTTCTTCCGTATCCGTAATAAATGGCAAAACAGGAGATAAAAGAATTCCTGTAAAAATGCCCTCTTGTCCTAAAGTTTTAATCACTTCAAATCTTTTTGAAGATACACATACTCCAGGCTCTATTTTCTTGCATAATTCATCATCGGCTGTTGTAATGGTTATTTGAACAATCACATCATTTTTTTGATTGATTTTTTTTAACAAATCCATATCCCTTAAAATTAAATCACTTTTTGTAGTAATGGATACCCCAAAACCATATAAATGGATAAGTTCTAGACTCTGTTTTGTATATTGGCACTCTTTTTCTAAAGGATTGTATGGATCCGACATAGAACCCATACTAATAACACCTTTTTTCTTTTTTGAAGCCAATTCTTTGTGTAAAATCTCTATCGCATTCTTTTTCCTTTTTATCGTATCGAAATGATCAATTTGATAACATCGGCTCCTAGAATCACAATAAATACATCCATGAGAACATCCCCGATACAAATTTATATTATAATCTGCACCAAACCACTCTTCTCCATGCTCTACTTTACTTAAAATATTTTTTACTTCAATATAATCCATAAATATCAAGAAAGTTACTAAATTTTTCTTTGATCTACAATCTTTCCATGAATATCATAAATGGTAAACATATGATTTTCATAAATCATATACGTTGGAAAAAAGTTACTTCGAGGAAGAGAAATCGATCCAGGATTCAAAAACAAACGATTTCCCTTTTCTTTTATGTATGGAACATGTTCATGACCGTAAATTAAAATACAAGAATCTGGCAATTTATCACAAGCATTAAAATGATATAAATCCCCATGTGTAAAATAAACATCTTTCCCATCGAAAGGAAATCGTTCAATCCCTGGATGAATTAGAAAATCAGAAACCTCCACATCTACGTTGGAGTCACAATTACCCCTCATACATATTAATTTTTCTTTTTTGGAATTTAAAAAGCTTTGCACATAAGATATATCATAATCTTCTTTCATTTGATTTCTTGGGCCAATATAGTATAAATCCCCTAAAACAATAAGATAATCAAAGTTTCCTTTTGCCCATAACTGTTCAATAAAAGGCAAATTGGTTTTTATACCATGAATATCAGAAATAAATAATAATTTCATGTCGTCCCTCCTTACTAGTAGTATACCAAAGAAGAAAAAGAAAAACTAGTATTTTAAGCAAAAACATTTTAGAGTTTCTTTCCTTCATAACAAAGAAAAGGGGCTGTAATGAAATGAAATAATTTCATACAGTCTTTTTTTTGTTTATTATAAAATTTAAAAAGCGTTAGAAAATATAGTTTCTAACGCAGTTTGTGATACAATCTAATTGTCGAAAGAAGTTGTATCACATGAATTATTTTAACACAAAAAGGCCAATTTTCATAGTACCCTCAAACAGGTGCTATGAGGAATTTGAAAAAATAGATAAATTTATATCCATTTTAAATAAAAGTAATATAGGAATTTTAATTGAAAACGTGCAAAAGAAAAATGGAAGAAACGGGTATAATCCCTATAATTTGATTGCTACTATAATTTATTGCTTTTCTCAATTCAAAAGTAGTTTAAGAGAAATAGAAAAACTATGTGTATTCGATTTAAGAATCATTTATTTAATGCAACAAGAACAGCCTAGTCATAATGTAATAAAGGAATGCATTAATAAGTATATATTACCCTATCAATATGAAATTTTTTCTATGATAACCAAAGCTATTATAGAAGAGTTTCACTTAGATATAAGTAACCAATATTTAGATGGCACCAAAATAGAAGCTAATGCTAATAAATATAAATTTGTATGGAAACCTACTACCTTCCACAAACGATTAGATAGTAAAATTAAAGAACTACTGTTAGAAATGGGGTTTGAAATAACTGAGAGAAACCTTATAAAAAGCTGTAAACTAAATGAATTGATTAATGAATACGTTTCTAAAGAAGAAATAGATATTTACTCAATACCAAATGGTAAGGGAAAAAGATTAACCATCGGAAAAAAAAAGTACAAATTGGCTTTTCAATATTTAATCAAATTACTAGAATATGAAAAAAAAGAACGTATTTGTGGTGAAAACAGGAATTCTTATTTTAAAACAGACATTGATGCTACAGCAATGGTATTAAAGGAAGATTACTATTCTAAATTAAGTCATGATTTTCATGCTGGATATAATATTCAAGTTCTAGTTTCAAGTGGTTTAATTACAATGTATGGTGTTTTTCAAGATAGAAGTGATCATTATACATTTATTCCAATGAACGATTTATATTTCAAATACTATAAAGAATATCCTCAAAATGAATGTGCAGATTCAGGATACGGAATTTATATAAATTATAAATATATGAGAGAACATGGTATAAATAATTATGTAAAATTTCAATCATGGACAAGTGAAGCAAACGGAAAGAATCCACAGTTATTTTATACATTTAATGATGGAGTATTATGTTTAAATACTTGTATTGGTGAAGAAATACCTTTTGATTTCAGGCATCACCAAAGGAATGAGGGAGGCAAACTATATAGATTTACAGGTTGTAATAATTGTGATTACGCATATA
>CALVWH010000049.1 GCA_944364705.1 uncultured Bacilli bacterium
TTTCTAATCCTTCTAACCCTACTTGTTTTAAAACTTCTGCTACATTTTCTTTGACTCTTTTTTTCTTTTGTAGTTTTAAAGCAAGGGCGATGTTATCATAAACATTATACGTTTCTAACAAATAAAATTCTTGGAAAACAAATCCTAAATAGGTATTTCGATAATAATCATAATCTTTGCTTCGAAATTTTTTCATACTGCGATCTTGAACAAAAATTTCTCCTTCGGTTGGTTTATCTAATCCGCCAAGCAAATTTAATAAGGTAGATTTTCCACTCCCACTTTTTCCTAAAATAAAAATCATACCTTTTTCTGGTAAAGAAAAAGAAACATTTTTTAAAGCTTTTGTAATAACTCCTTTTTTGGTCTTATACTCCTTACTTACCCCTTCGAACCTTATCATAGTATCACCCTATTATCATTATAACATATAACGAAAAAAAAAAGAAGATCTAATCTTCTAATTTTTCTATTAAAGAATTTTCTAAGGTTGATAAATCATTTGGACTCATGAATAGATAAACAGATCCTTTATGAGTTGCTAATGATTGGGCATCGTCTTTTGCTAATAGGTGTCCATGTTCTAAAGAATCGGTAATAATTTTTGAAGTAATTCCTTCGAAATCTTCTTGTTTTTCTCTTGCTGGATGAATATCTAAAACATAAGCTTCCTCTACTTTTGAAAGTTCTTCAGCTAAATCTTTTGCGAATTCTTTGGTTCTAGAAAATGTATGAGGCTGAAAAATCGCAACAATTTTTTTCTTTGGATATTTTTGTTTTGCTGCTTTAATGGTTGCTCTTACTTCGTTTGGATGATGGGCATAATCATCGATGATAATGCTATCTTGAACAATAGTTTCTTGAAATCTTCTTTTTGCTCCATGAAAGGTTTTAAACATTTTTGATACGTCTTTTGCTTCTAATCTTTCGTAGTAGCAAACCGCAATGGTTGCTAAAGCATCTAAAAGCATATATTTTCCGTAAATTGGAAGATCATAGTGTCCATAATAATTTTCTTCCACAAAAACATCAAAGCTTGTTCCATCTTCTTTATATTCAACGTTTTTTGCTAAAACATCGTTATCTTCCGATAATCCATAAAAGAAAATAGACGTATTTACTTCTAAGGAATGGGTATAAGGATCATCCCCACAAGCAATAACCATTTTTTCTGCGTTGTTTGCATAACTTTGATATGCATCAATAACATCATCGATATCTTTAAAATAATCGACATGATCTAAGTCAATATTCGTAATAACTGCATACGTTGGGGTATAATCTAAGAAATGACGACGATATTCACAAGCTTCTAAAATAAAATATTCATTTTCTTTGTTTGCAAATCCTGTCCCATCGCCAATTAAATAGTTTGCTCCTTTTAAAGATCCAAAAACGTGAGCTAACATCGACGTTGTCGTTGTTTTTCCATGACATCCAGCAACACAAATGGTTTTGAATTTTTTCGTTAAACTTCCAACCATTTCTGAATACGTATACATAGGCAAATCCATCTCGATTGCTTTTTTTACTTCTGGATGATCATCGGTAAACGAAGCTCCACGAATAATTTTATAATTTTCTTTGATATTATTTTCATTAAAAGGCAGAATCGTAATTCCAAGAGCTCTTAATCCATCTTCGGTAAAAAAATGCTTTTCAACGTCACTTCCTTGTACTTCATAACCTAGTTCTTTCATAATTTGTGCTAAAGCACTCATTCCAGAGCCTTTGATTCCGATAAAATGATACATACATATCCTCCTTTACTCCTCTTCATTATATCATAAAGGGAAAAAAAGAAAAAGAAATCTATAGATTTTTCTTAAAAAAATCTTCGACTTCTTTTTTACTCTAAACTTTGATAATATTGATAGCGTTCCATCGCTGTTTTTTTATTTTCTTCTAACAAATAGTTTGCTTCTTTTTCGTTTACTTTTTTCATGTTTGCATATCTTCTTTCTCGCATTAAGAAGGTTTCGTATAAAGAGAAGTCAACATTTTTGCTATATAAAGTAAATTTTTTCTTTTCTGGATGATAAGCAAATGTTGGAAAATATCCGCACATCGTTGCTAGTTTTTCTTCTTCTAACGAGTTTGACATTCCTCCTTCAATTCCATGAGAAATACAAGGAGAATATGCAATGACGATCGATGGTCCTGGATACTCGGCAGCTTCTTTTAACGTTCGAATGGTTTGCAAGAAATTGTATCCTAAGCTAATGGTTGCGACATAAACATGAGGATATGCAAGGGCCATTCTCGCTAAATCTTTCTTTGCCGTCTTTTTTCCAGAGGAAGCAAAGGATGCAATACTTCCTTTATGGGTTGCTTTGGATGCTTGACCTCCGGTATTGGAATATACTTCTGAATCTAAAACTAAAAGATTGATGTTATCGTTTGTCGATAATACATGATCGATTCCTCCATATCCAATATCATAAGCCCATCCGTCTCCTCCAATACACCAAACGCTTCGTGCAGGAATAAATTCTCGGATTTTCCATAATTCTTCATTTACTTTTTCTTTTTCTAATTGATCATAAACGTTTTTGGTAATGGTATAATCTTCTGGATTTCGTAACCAAGGTTCGAAAAGTTCTTTATTTTCTTTATCTTCTTCCATTAGCATGCGAATTCTTTTTTTCATTTTTTGGTTTGCTAATAAAATACCATAGCCATATTCGGCATTATCTTCAAATAAAGAAGAAGCCCAAGGAAGATTATATGGTAAAGAAGACGTACTTCCTCCATAAATGGAAGAACAACCAGTCGCATTGGCGATCATAAGTTTTTCTCCAAGAAGTTGCGTTAAGATTTTAATATAGGTAGATTCTCCGCAACCAGCACAAGCTCCGCAAAATTCAAATTTGGATGGTTTGGTGGTTAATCCTTTTAATGTATCAACCGCAAATAACTTTTTATCTTTAATATTTTTTTCTAAATAATCGAATCGTTTTTGTTCATGATTGCGATTTTCCATCGAAAAGGGATTCATTGTTAATGCTTTTTGATTTTTCATACCAGGGCATGTTTTCTCGCAAAGTCCACATCCAGTACAATCGTAAATAGACATTGCAATGGTATAATAATACCCTTCTTTTCCTGGTAAGTTTTTGCATTTGATTTTTACATATAATGGAGCTTTTTCATATTCTTCTTCGGTTAAGATATATGGCCGAATCACGTTATGAGGACATACAAAGGAACACTGCGAACAAGTAATGCAATTATCTAAAATATAGGAAGGAACAAAATCGCTAATTCCTTTCTTTTCTTTTTTACTTGTTGCTGCTGGATAAATACCATCTGGATATTTCAAAAAAGCAGACGTTGGTAATTGATTTCCTTTTCGGTGGAATAAAGCTTCTACGATATTTTTTGGTTCTTCTTCTTCTTCTAAAAGTAAAACTTCCGTATCTAAATCAATTTTTTGTAAATATTTTTCTGCTTGTTCAATTGCTTCTAAATTTTGATTGACAACCAAAGTTCCTTTTTTCTTAAATTTTTCTGTAGCTATTTTTTTCATTTGTTCTTTGGCTTTTTGATAATCCATCAAATCCATGATTTTGAAAATCGCACTTTCCATAATGGTACTAATTTTATTTTGAAGACCAACTTTTCGAGCTAATTCGTAAGCATGAATCGTATAAACAGTAATCTTTTTTTCTTTTAACAAATATTTTTGATTATCGCTGAAATAGTTTTCTAATTCTTCTTTGGTTTTTCCGGTATTTAAAAGTAAAATCCCATGATTCCTAATATCTTCTAAAGGATTAAATTCTTTTAAATAACTATCTTTAGAAACAACAACAATTCTTGGAGATTCTACATAATATGTCGACCGGATTGGTCGTTTGGAAAACCGTAAATGAGAAACCGTCACTCCTCCAGATTTTTTGGAATCGTATTCAAAGTACCCTTGTACGTAATGATTGGTGTTTTCCCCAATCATTTTGATGATGGTTTTTGAAGCAGATACCATTCCATCGCTTCCATATCCATAGATTTTAAATTCGTTTTCGGTTGGTATTTTAAAGTTTGGATCTACTGGTAAACTTAAATTGGTTACATCATCAACAATTCCAATGGTAAAATTATGTCTTGGTTTTTCTAACATATCATAAACTGCTTTGATATCGCGTGGCGTTGTATTTTTGGATGATAATCCATAACGACCGCCAACGATTTTGATTTTTTTCCCTTGTAAAGCACTAACAACATCTAAATATAATGGTTCTCCAAGGCTTCCAAATTCTTTGGTGCGATCCAATACCGCAATTTTTTGGACATTGTCTGGAAGTTCTTTTAGGAAATATTTGGTACTAAATGGACGATATAAATGAACTTCGATGAGTCCTAATTTTTCTCCTTGGCTACTTAAATAATCGATCGTTTCTTTAATGGTTTCGCAAACAGAACCCATTGCTACAATTACTTTTTTAGCATTTTTATGTCCGTAATAATTAAATGGACGATAATCTAATCTTGTTCTTGTATTCATTTTTTTCATATATCGATTGACGATATCTGGAATTTGTTCGTAAAAGGTATTTCGTGCCTCGGTTGCTTGAAAATAAATATCATCGTTCGATGCAGTTCCTCGTTCGTTTGGTTTTTGAGGATTCATTGCTTTTTCACGAAATTTTGCCAAAGCTTTTTCATCGATTAGTTTTTGATATTCTTTTCCATCTAAAACACTGATTTTTTGAATTTCATGACTGGTACGAAATCCATCAAAGAAATGAAGGAATGGAATACTAGATTTTATGGCCGATAAATGAGCTACGGCTGCGAGATTGGCTGCATCTTGAACGGAAGAAGATGCAAGCATGGCAAATCCAGTGGAACGTGCGGCATAAATATCTTGATGATCTCCAAAGATACTAAGAGCATGGGTAGATAAACTTCGAGCGGCAACATGCATCGTTAATGGAAGCATTTCTCCAGCAATTTTATACATGTTTGGAATCATTAATAGAAGTCCTTGACTAGCAGTATAGGTGCTTGCTAACATTCCAGCACTTAAAGCTCCATGAATAAATCCAGCGGCTCCTGCTTCGCTTTGCATTTCTACTACTTTTACGGTATCGTTAAATGCATTTTTTCTTCCATGATTGCTCCATTCATCGATATGTTCTGCCATCGGAGAAGATGGTGTAATTGGATATATTCCAGCAATTTCTGTAAAAAAATAAGACGTATAGCTACAAGCTTCGTTTCCGTCAACGGTTATTGTTTTTCTCATAGGAATCCTCTTTTCTACTCTTGTTTTATTATATCATGTTTTTTTCAAATTTTGCTAGAATTCCAAAAAAAATTAACGCAAATGCGTTAATTATACTTCTTGTATTACAATTAAAATCATCGGTTTACATTCGGTTTCTTTGTAAAGATATTTTCCAAGTCGATCACGAATTCCTGTTTTTATTTTGTTAAAGTCTACAAAATTTGGCTTGGTATTTTCGTGAATGACTTCTAAGGAAATTTTTGATGCTTCTTTTAAGATTTCTGTGCTATCTTTTACATAAATAAATCCACGGGTTAAAATTTCTGGTCCAGATAATACTTGTTTTGTTTGTCTGTCTAAGGTTGCACTTACGATCACAATTCCGTTGTCGCTTAAAAGTTCCCGATCTTTAATTACGATATCGCCAATATCACCAACGGTTTTTCCATCAACTAAAATATCATCTACTTTTATTTTTTCTCTTGTTTCGGTAAGTGTTCCATTTTCAAATTCTACAACTTCTCCATTTAATCTTAGTAAGATGTTTTCTTCTTTCATCCCGATTATCTTTGCGTTTTTTGCATTTTCAACTTGATGACGGTATTCTCCTAAAACAGGAAAATAATATTTTGGATTCAATAAATCGATCATAAGCATTAAATCTTCTCTAGAAGCATGATGTCCTAAATATTTTTTACTTGAGATAATTTCTAGATTTGCTCCAATTTGAGCGACACGGTCAAAAATTTTGGTTGCTGTTTTTTCCATTCCATCATAAATGGGATTGGTAAACACAACGGTATCTTTATCGGTAATGGTAACAAATTTATCAAAACCTTTTAAAATTCGATCCATGTTAGAGAAAGGTTTTTCTCGTTCATCTGAAATTAATAATACAATATTTGGATCTTTTGTATGATGAATATTTTCAATTCTTTCTTTATCGAATTTAATATCTTTCATATCGATGGATTTTTGAATCATGGTTTCTAAACTTTTTCCCATAACGACAACTTTTCGATCAGTTATCATGATTTCGCTTAAAATTTCTTGAATTCTGGCAACTTGTGCTTGTGCTACATTGAAAATAATTCTTCCTTCTGGTTGTTTCATAAAAATTTCTCTTATGACAGCAGAAATTCTATGTTTTGGAGAAGTAAATCCAGATTTATCGGCATATACGGATTCTGACATTAAACATAAAACGCCTTGTTTTCCTACATATGCGATTTTTCCGATGTCGGTTTTATAGTTTCCAATCATGGTTGGATCAAAAACAAAGTTTCCAGTATATACAATGGCTCCGTCTTCTGTATTTAACACATAAGCTAAAGCATCTGGTACTGAGTGGGTTACGGACAATGGAAAAATACTGTTTTTTCCGAAACTTATTTTTTTGAAAGGTTTGATTAATACTAAGTTATCCGTCTTTAGATTTTCTTCTAACAATTCTTCTTTGATCATTTCTAAAGTAAATGCTGCTGCATAAACTTTTACGTCTGGAAGATCTCTTAAAAGATCTGGTATACATCCCATTTGTCCATCGTGTCCATGGGTAATAAAGATTCCTTTAATTCGGTCTTTATTTTCTTTTAAATAATCATAGTTTGGTAATAAATAATCAACGCCAAGCATTTGATCATCTGCATATTTAAGACCTGCATCAAAAACAAAAATATCTTTGTCTACATCAATAACATATAAATTTTTCCCGATTTCATTTAATCCGCCTAAAGCGGTAATTTTTATTTTACTCATAAAACTCCTTTCTTTTTGTTTTTAACCTTATCCATTATAACAAAAAAAAAAGAGAAAGTCTACTCTCCTTCTTTTACATATTTTTCTCCATTTCCAGCATGAAGATTTACAAAGATCATAATCACTAAATATAAATCCATGATAGCAAATAAGATCCAACCGATGATTGGAATAATTAAACATAAAATCCAAACATAAGGAGATAAATAGTATTCTTTTCCAGAAACTCCTAGTTTTGCTGCTACGTTTACGGTTATTTGGATAATGAAAATGTTTAACATAATGAAAAATGGTAAGATAAAGCACAAGAACCCAATGGCCCAATATTGCCATTTGGTATACCAAGCATCTTTCTCGTATACGTTTAAAAGGTATCCTAATAGGAACATGCTAACACCGTTTCCTAAAAGGTATGTAAGTAACCATATCCACCAAGATTCTCGTTTTAATAGTTTCATTTTTTTCCTCCTTTTATAACATTTGTTTTAACTCATATAATATATTTAAAGCTTGCATTGGACTAATTTCTAAAGGATTTAAACTTTCGATTTTTTCTTCAATTTTGCTTTTTTTCGGAATTAAATCATCGATTGGTAAAGCTTCTTGAACTTTGACATCTCGTTTTGCTTCTTTTGTTTCATAAATATTTAAAATGGTATCTGCACGTTTAATTAATTCTTCTGGAAGTTTTGCTAGTTTAGCAACATGAATTCCATAACTTTTATCAATGCTTCCTTCTTTTATTTTGTGCAAAAAGGTTAAATTTCCATTCTCTTCATGAGCACTTACATGAATATTTTTTAAATGTTTTAAGTTTTTTTCTAAATCAGTTAGTTCATGATAATGTGTAGAGAATAACGTTTTGCAATGAATTTTATTATGGATATATTCGATAATGGCTTGGGCTAATGCCATTCCATCAAAGGTTGCGGTTCCTCTTCCTAATTCGTCAAATAAGATTAAACTATTTTCAGTGGCATTGCTAATCGCGTGATTTGCTTCGATCATTTCTACCATGAACGTAGATTCTCCGCTAACTAAATCGTCGCTTGCTCCAATTCTCGTATAAATCGCATCAAAAATTGGAAGTCTTGCTTCAGTGCAAGGAACAAAGCAGCCAATTTGTGCCATAATAACGGTAATCGCAAGTTGTCTCATATAGGTAGATTTTCCGGCCATATTTGGTCCGGTTATTAAGCAAATAGACGTATTTTCGTCCATGATAATATCGTTTGGAACGTATTCGCTATCCAAAACTTTTTCTACTACAGGATGACGATCGTCTTTTAAATACAAGTCATGTTTTGTGGTTAACGTTGGTCTTACGTAACCATTTTCTTCGGTTACGGTTGCAAATGACTGCATGACATCGATTTCACTAATAATTTTGGCGATTTCTTGTAATTTTGGAATAAAGGTTTTGGTATATTCTCGTATTTCTAAGAATAAGGAATATTCTAATTCGATAATTTTTTCTTCAGCATTTAAAATCAAAGCTTCTTTTTCTTTTAAAATGGGACTAATATATCGTTCGCAGTTCGCAAGAGTTTGTCTTCTTTCATATCCATATTCTTCTTTGATTAATCCGGTTTGTCCTTTGGATACTTCGATGTAATATCCAAAAACACGATTATACCCTACTTTTAAATTTTTAATTCCGGTTCTTTCTTTTTCTTCGCTTTCGAATTTTGCGATAAAGTCTTTCCCACCTTTTCGAAGGGATTTTAATTCATCTAATTCTTGATGGTATCCTTCTTTGATTAAATATCCTTCTTTCAAAGTCATTGGTGGATTTTCATAAATACTTTTTTCAAGTTTTTGATATAAATCATCGACATTTTCTAAGGTTTTTTCATAGTGTAATTCTTGTAAAATCTGATTGATTTTTGGAAGTACTTTTAAGGAGGTTTTTAGTTGTAAAAGATCTCTTGCGTTCGCACTTCCAAAAGCAATTCTTCCAGAAAGTCTTTCTAAATCATAAACTTCTAGTAAGTATTTACATAAATCATCTTTTTTCATAAATTCGTTTAATAAGGTTTCTACAATATCGTATCTTTTTTCAATGTCTTCTTTTTTTACTAAAGGATTTTCTAACATGTTTTTTAATCTACGAGATCCCATGGCAGTTTTGGTTTTATCTAAAAGCCATAATAAGGAATAGTTTCTTTGTTTTAATCTTAAAGTTTCTACCAATTCTAAATTTCGTTTTGTATGAATATCCATTTTTAAAAAGTTTTTGTTTTCTTTGACAATTGCTTTTTGTAAATGAGAAAGATCTCTTTTTTGTGTTTCTTTTACATATCCTAAAAGATGTTTAATTGCTTTTTGATACCGAAAGTCTTCAATCTCTTCATAAATATATGCATAAGATGCATCTTCTAGTTCATCTTCATAATAGGAAATGGTAATTTTGAATTGATCTCGCAGTAAAGCAACAATTTTTGGATCTAATTTTTCGCTTACAACAATTTCTTTGATCCCTAAACTAACGATTTCACTTACTAATTTGGATGAATTGTGTTCCATGAAAAAAACAAAAATTTCTCCGGTAGAAATGTCAGCATAACTTACGGCATATCCATGGTGTAAGTCCACAATATTTCCAACATAGTTGTTTTCTTGTTTGTGTAAGTATTGATCCATCACGGTTCCTTTGCTAATGATTTGAATGATTCCTCTTTTTACAATTCCTTTTGCGGTTTTTGGATCTTCTAGTTGTTCACAAATTCCGATTTTATATCCTTTGTCTACTAATTTTTCTATATATACATTGGCAGCATGATGAGGAATTCCACACATGGGAATTCTTTCTTCTAATCCTGCGTTTTTTCCGGTTAAGGTAAGCTCTAATTCTCTAGAAACTAAAATAGCATCTTCAAAAAACATTTCATAAAAATCACCGAGGCGATAAAATAAAATAATGTCTTTGTTTTTCTCTTTGATTTCTAAATATTGTTTCATCATTGGCGTTACTTTTGTCTGATCTACTTCTTCTCTTGTCATTTCCATCACCATAGATTATTGTATCAAAAAAAAGAAAAGAAATCCATCTTTTCTATTTAATTAAGCCAAATCCGCTTACAATGGAACGTCCATTTTTTATTTTTTGACCATAGACATTCATTGGGTTATTAATAAGGTCTCCTTTAATAACTAATTGTGCTGAAGTTCCTCCATCTAGATTAGCAGCATTATAAGCTCCATATAGTTTTAAGGTTTCTGTAACTTCTTTTAAGTTTGGTCCATTGGTATGAACACCTTCGGTTACTAGGAATAAAACGACTCCATCTTTTCTTTGGGCAATCGCAACTCTTGCGGCTCTATCATATCCACCGGATTCTGAGTTATATTGCATTGTTTTTCCATTAACAATTAAGAATGGTCCGAATTGTAAAGCATCGCGCATTCCATTTTTAATAGCACCTTCTGCAGTATCATGGGTTAAGAATAATTTATTATCGTTCGTAAATCCAATTAAATCTTGTGCATCGTTACTATCAGACCAAATGACTTTTCCATCTTTAATTAAATATCCTAGCGGAATATCACTTCCCCATCCATCTGGATCGGCAAACATTCCTCCGTTGATACAAACAAGTCCACCAACACGGTTACACATTTTGTAAAGTCTTTCTGCTCCATTTCCAGTGTTGAAGGTTGGAGAAGTAATGAGTTCTACTTTTGATGCATCATAGATAGCAACTAGATGAGCATCGTATTTTCCTACTTTTACTTCTAAATATTTATAATCTTCATTTCCTGGATCTCTGGTTAAGATTGCTTCATCATATTCGTTATCGTAATGATCTTTTTCGGCATTATCAAAGGTAATATCATCTAAGTCAATTTTATCGGTAATTGGAATATAGGTGTTTGCTTCTAATACTTCAGCAACTGTTTTTTCAGAATAAAAGGTATACGCAATATATTGATGGGTTTTTGTTACCATAGCAGTACTAATTAAAGTGTTTCGAAAATCTTTAAAAGGACCATAAAAAATGAAAAAGCAAATGGCAATTAAGGTATCAATAATAGCCATAATGATGGTAAATTTTTTCATCTTTATACCTCCAATTCGTAAGGACTAGAAGCTGTCCCGTTTCCTGATTTTATTTTATAAGTACTTTTAATAGAAATTGCTGGTCTTATTGCATTTACTCGAGATACTCGGTGATAAGATAATTTTTCTCCATAGGTATAAACAATACCAGATTCTTTTGGTGTTAGCATATAGTAAGTATCTAAATCATGATTAAATTTTAAATCGGCTACGGTATAGGTTCCAACTTTTGCTTCAACAAAGGAAGAAGTGATATCTTCATAACTTGTATCGTATGCTCCCGTATACCATTTGGCATCTAACAATAAGTCTTTATAAGATAATGATTCATAATAGGTATGATTTAAGAAATATCCTAAAGAGGTAGAAACTTCGGTATTGTAGATATTGGAATTGTTATTATAAATTTTTTTCGTTTCTCCATTGTTATAAAGGTTTGCAGAAATCATTTTCATATCGTTTTTATTTTTTTCATAAATAATCCAAGTATCTTCTCCTAATTTTACATAGGAACCAATGCGAAGTTCTTTTTTATCCTCTTCGATGATAAAAGGATCATTTTCTTTTCCAGTACCACTTTTTAAAGCTACGGTACTATTTAAAGTAACCACTGGTTTAATTCGGTACGTTTCTTCTGGAACATCGGATGAAATTCCACTTTCACTAACATACCATGGTTTTGTAGAAGAGGCATCGCTTGTCCAAAGAGAATCCCCATCGTTAATAAACGTTTTCCCATTTACTTGACTATTTACATAATCATTTAAACTAATTAGTTTTACATAAGAATCTTTATTGGTTTTATTACAAGTAATTTTGTTAATATCTTCTACGGTATCGGTACATATCGTTGTTTTTACTAAATAATCGGTATTTAACATGCTTAAAAATTTATCATTTAAATATTTGTGAATATCGGATTTGATATAGGTTGTGATTTCACTATTCCATTTTAAATCATTGATTTGTTCATTCAAAACCATATCAATAGTTCCATCGTTGTTTATTTTTAAAATACGCCAAGTAAGTCCTGCAAATGTAAGGTAGTTATCAACGTTTTCTCCTTTGAATAAATAAGCAGAATTTACTTTATATAATCCGTCATTTTCATAAACTACGGTATTGTTTTTTTCAATATAACTAGAAAGTAAATCTATTTTTTCTCCATTTTCTGCTTTTGGATTATAAATTCGATAATATTTTACTAACCGATATCCATAAAAGCATAGACAAAAAATTAAAAAGCACAAACTATAAACACAGAAAATAAAAGACGCAAGTTTTGCTTTTTTTACTTTTCTCTTTTTGTTTTTTGATGTTTTTTTTGTTTCTTTCTTCATATCTTCACCTTTTACCTAGTTAACATTATAACAAATCTATTCTGATTATTCAAGTATTAACAAATTATGAAAATATTAATTCAATTATAAAAATTTTTATTATCGAACTGGAATTAGTTTTTTTCGAACAATTCCTAGCAAAGAAGAAAGGGAAAAAACCGTCAGAAAAATTAAGGGAAGGTAAAGAAAAATTCGATGTTGTCCAATTACATCAAAGGAAAATGTTTTAGAGAACCATGGATAAACTAATTTATCAATCAGACTAGAAGCTAAATAAATGTCAAAAGAAAGTTTTGAAAAATAAGCGACGATTTTCTTTAAAAATTTATTTTTGATTTGTAAATCGTAACAAAGTAAAAATACAAGTATGGTGTTTACCATAGTTAAAAAACTTTCATAATTAAGTTCGGCTAAAAATTGGTAAGTATATATGAAAAATTGATTCAATAACAAAAGTAAAAGTAAAGTTTTTTTAGAAACTTTTGGCTTTGTATCAGCAATAAATTTTCCTAATATATAATATCCAATAAAAGAAGTACTTCCAACCCAATAACCTGGTAATGAAAAAACACTTCCAAAAAGTTGATTAAAAATGGTTGGTAAAAAACAAGAAAATATCATTAATCCTACAAGAATTTTTCGATCTCTTTTCAAAAGCGATTCATACCCATTATTAATTATTGGTGACATGAAATATAAACCAATATACATATTTACATACCAAGAATAATGACATGCTTTAAAAGACGTTAATTGTACTAAAAAATTTTTAAAATTAATATCATTTATAGTTTTTCCTACAATATTTAAGATAAAATACTCAATAATACTATAAAATAGCCAAATAATAAGAATAGATCCAATAGATTTAAAAAAAGATAAATTATATGTTTTCTTTTTATTTAAATAACCAGTTAATACTAAAAAAAGAGGAACACACATCATACAGAAATTTCTTACAACACTTTGCATTCGAAGACTAATTCCAGACATTGGTGCAGCATAATAATGGGTATTTAGAAAAAAATGTACAAATAAAACACAAACAACTGCAAGTACACGTAATAAATCTAAACCAAAAATTCTTTTTTCTTTCATACTCCTATTTCATCATTTGTAAATGGTGATCTCCTTCCTTGTCTCGTTCCCTTTTATTCTTTTTTATAATTTTTTCTTAAAGTCTTCTAAGGTAGTATTGCTATAGACAACATATCTTGGAATTTGCATCAAGTCTACTCCTACTTTTGCTTTGCGATTTCCTCCAATAAAGGCCATTTCAAATCCTGCTTGTTTTAAAAGTTCAATCGAATGAGAATTGTATTCATAAAAAGGATAACAAAAAACACTTGAACCACCAATACGATCTTGACTAGCTTTTAAATCTTCTAATATTTTTTCATCGCTCCAACATTTAATAGCTCCACCTTGTCCACCAGGACAAACTCCGGTGTTATGCATATTATGAGAATGAGATTCTACTTTTACATAATCCGTTTCAAATTCTTTTGGATCATACCAAGCCGTAATTAAAAATAACGTAGCATTCATTTGATACTGTGTTAATAAGGTAACTCCTAGTTTTGCTAAATAACCATCATCAATCGTAATGGCTACACTATTTTTTGGAAGACGAATTTCTCCTTTTAAAAACATTTTTAACTCTTCACTTGTTAAGGTTACATATTGATTTTGTTTTAAATATTCTAATTGTTCTATGAATTGATTTTTTGTATGACAAATAATTTGATCACAAGTTTCTACTTCTGGATCATAGAAAAAATGATAGTTTAAAACACTAACGGAATCCGTACTTTCGGTATCCGTATTTTGTGCAGGTACAACACTACCTTCTTCTTTCTTTATTTGATAAAGTTCTCCTTGATATTCGACAAAATAATATTGTTCTGTTTTTCGGTAAATTGGAAAACTTTGTTTTTCCTTTAATGTTATTTTTTTCTGATCTTCTTGAAATAACGTTAAATTTTCACCTTCTACATTTTCATTAAATGGTAAAAATCTTTGATATTGAGTATCTTTTTGTTTTTCTTCTCCTTTTGTAATAGAATCATAAAAAACATAAGTATCGGTATCTTTTATTTGAAAATATTGTTGTTCTTTTGATGGTTTATCGAAAGAAACAAGAGTTCCTTGATAAATAGTTCCAATTTCTTTATAAGAATCTCCATCTTTTTTATAAAGAGGACTATCTTTTGTTATTTGTGCATATTCATGATAATATTTTTCGGATGAATATACTGTTTTTTCTATGGTTTCCTTTTGTTTATGATCTTTTTGATTAAAAAAAGTAATAAAAATAAGAACCCCTAAAATCAAAAGAATCAAAATCAAGAAAATTATTTTAACTTCACTTTTTATTTTTCTTTTTTTCATATTACACTCCTAATTTTCTTCAATAAAATTGGTAATTAGTTCAATCATTTTGTTATTGTTGCTTTTATATTTTTTAAATTTAAACGTTTTGCTTTTTTTTAAAATTTCTTCAAAAGAATCTCCTTCGTTATAAACTAACAAGTAGCCTTCTTTTGAGAAGGAAGATAATAATTCTTTTTGATGATCGTTAACATGTTCGTTATATTTTTTTAATCTTGGAGTTGCGATTATTTTTTTTCCAAGTTTCATCGCATCAAAAATAGATCCAACTCCTCCATGTGTAATTAATAAATCACAGTCATTCATATATTTTTGATATTCTTCCATTGGAATCATTCCTAAAATTTTCATTTTCGTAGATTCGAAATGGGTATGACCTGCTTGTACTACTACCTCTTCTTTTATATTTCCTTTTTCTATTTGCTCTTCTACTAATTTTATTAATCTTGGAAATGGTTTGTCTTGGGTTCCTAAGGTTACAAAAATCAATAGATCCACCCCCCATAAACAGCTTTTGGATAAAGGTTTAACATACTCTCCCACTGAACAATAAACAAATCGGCAATTGGATAAACCATTTTTCCAGACTTCGTCTTACTTTGACTATTGGCGAATGTTTCAATGAAAATGATTTTTGAACCAAATAGTTTTCCAATATAGCACATTGAAACTGCTGTATGGGTTCCAGTGGTAATAATGTATTTTGGTCTTATTTTTATATAATAGTAAAAAGATTTTATGATGTTTAATCCAAAACGAAAAGGATATAAAAGAAAACTAATTGGTGTACTATAGCTTCCATAGATTAAATAAGAAATTCGTTTTTTATAAAATTTTTTTAATCCTTGATTTGATTTTGTTTTTTCGGTAATAATGTGATAATCATAACGATCGAAGATTTTTTTTAGTTGCATCATTTCAGAAAAATGACCACCCGTACTGGATATAAATAAAACTTTCTTTTTCATACATCATTACTCTCTTCACTTTTACTATAAAACTTATTAATTTTTTTTGCAAACCATTCTGGCCAAAACCGTTTAAAAATTTCTAAATCTTCTTTTGTTCTTCGATTTTCACTAATTGTTTTTGTAGTTTCTGACTCTTCATGTACTCTATGTCCCATCAAACATTTAGAAATAAATATAAAGTTGCCTTTTTCTTTTGATAATTTTTCCCATGCATGCCAATCAATATCACAAGTCATAGGATATTCAAAAACAGGAAATTTAATCTTTTTTTTATGAAAAGTAACTGCTGGACAAGAAATCGCATTTCCAAACCGTAATACAAATCGTTTTGCCCATTTTTTTGAAGTTAAACAAGAAATGCGCAAAGGAGTTAGTAGCATTCTTTTTATTTTTAAATTGGTATTGGTATATGTTTTTTTTAAGTTTCTAACTTCGTAATAATCGGTAAATAAAATTAAAGCGTTTGGATTTTTTTTATAAGCATTTACGATTTCTTTGGAATAAGAAGGATCATAAATGTCATCTTGATGGGCAATCGTTACTAACGGTGTCTTTCCACATTTAATGGCAAAATCAAAATCACCTCCAATTGATGTATGTTTTCCAGTGATTACTTTTATATGATATTTTTTTGCTAACATTCTTATAAATGCATTATCTGTGGTCGTTGCAAGCACAACTTCGCTTTTATATTCTTGATTTAATACAGATTGAATGCAAGTCTCTAGATATGGACTTTCTTTATATGCTAAAACAACAAACGTATGAATCATTCTTTCCCTCCTCTACAATAAATAAGTGAAAAAACAGAAAGAAGATGGCATTTTTCTAAAATGCGAAAAACAAAAACGCTTAAACGATCTTTTAATGATTCGCCATTTAGCTTTTTTGAAAAAGAACTCATGATCGGAAAATTGTTATGTTTTTGGAGCGATTCTTTTAAAATTTTATATTCTTTTACAAAATCTTTATGATAAGCATTTCTTCCAGAATATAACAAATACCACACACAATACTTATAAAAGAAATATTTGGTATATTCATCTTTTTCTTTAAAAAGATCATTCAGTTTATTTAATAGTCCAATTAAATTAATCTCTTTTTTTATTCCCTTTTGAATCGTATTTGATACACTTTTTTCATTATAATACCAAACATAACCCATATAATCGATCACGGAAATTTTCGCTTTTAATGCAATAAAGTGCAAACTAAAATATACATCTTCACCGATTGGATAACTTAAAAATTTTATTTGATTTTTTAATAAATATTGTCGTTTATAAATTTTAGCCCATGGAGCCATTAAAATATAACGAGACCAAAAAGTATCTTTTAAGCTTTTTTCTAATAAAATTTTTCCACGAAAATTTTCTCTCCGATATCCCCCAATAACTATGTCACTTTTTTTCTCCTTTATTGCTTTAACAAAAGTTTCAACATAATCTTCATCCATATAATCATCATTATCAACAAACATAATATATTTTCCAGTCGCTTTTAAAATCCCTAAATTTCTCGTTCTGGCTACACCTTCATTAGGCTTATCTATAATAATAATTCTTTTATCGATTTTGGAAAGAAGATTCATATGTTCTAACGATGTATCTTTCGATCCATCGTTTATAAGAAGGATTTCTAAATTGACATAAGATTGTTTTAAAATACTGGTAACACATCGATCAATGGTTTTTTCAGCATTATAAACAGGTACAATAATACTAACTTTTGACACATTCATTTTCCTTTCTCTTTATATATGAATGAAATAAAATGAGATAAACAATTAAGGCAACAAACATCACAAAAAAGTATGAAAAGCTTGCGCCAACAATTTGCATTTTATCAATCAAAACAAAATTTAGGGCAACAGAAAAAACCGAAAGAAAAAGATAAACGATAATTTGAGAGAATACACAACGAATTGCAACCAATAAATTATATAAAACACTCACAATTCCATATAAGATAGCTCCTATTAAAATTATAAACAACGATGTTTGATATCCTTTTAATGAAATTCCATAAATAAATTCTAACACTGGAATTCCAATAACTCCTCCTATAATGGACAAAGAAATACCAATAATAAAAAGAACAAAACAAATTTGATAAACTTTTTTCTTAAATTCTTTATATTTTTTGTGATGATATAATTGAAATAAATTCATCAAGAAAGGATGAAGAAAAAATTGACCAAGTAAAATCATAATCGTTGCTGGCATAATAATAATTCCCCATATTGTATTTAATTCATTTGTTAATTTCAAATCAATTATATATCTAGGAATATTAATTAATAATAAGGTTAAAAAGGTTAAACAAAAAGTTGGAAATCCCTCTTTAAAAAAAATAAGAATATGTTCCTTTTTAAATTTTTTGATTGAAATTTTGTTAATTTTTAAAATTTTCATATCATAAAATATCATAATGATAAGATAAGCAATTGTAATACAGGTAACAGAAAGAAATAAATTTTTTGACAATAAATTAACTATAAAAAATACCAATAAAATAAATATATTCTTAATAAAAAGAGAAAAGCCAACTTTATATAATTGATTTTTCTTTTGATAATAAGCATATAAAACCTCAGAAAAAGCTTCGAATGTTCTAAGTAGACATAAAATTATAATAATTAAAAGCTTATATGTATCATAGTGATTAACAAAAACAAAAAGAAAAGATATAACAAACATAAGAACACATGTAAGAATCTTACAAATCAAATAATCACTATCTGATAATTTTGATTGATCCGTTACTTGATAAACTCTACCAGAATATACACCGATAATATTAAATAATGTAGATATTGAAAAAGCAAATGTAAAAATTCCAGCAGCATCAACACCATTAATTCGTGTAACAATAATCATTAGAAAAAGAGAATTAAAAGCATTAATACCAGTTCCTAAAGTATTCCAAAAAATGTTTTTTCTATCTAAAGAATGTTCATTCATCTTTTTTACCCACACTTTTTAATAAAGATACTTCTTGAATTAATGTCTTTATTTTTACATTTTGACTAGAAACAATTACGGTTAAAGCAATCGTAACTAACATTAATAAACCTATCAATAAAGCAAATACTAAATTAGACCCTAGGGTAAATCCGAATAGTTTGGTAATATAATCTAAAAAACCAGGAACAATCGAGGCAATTAATAAAATAAATAAAGGGATTAACCATACAATAGCATATTTAATGGTAATTGATCTTTTTCTTAAGAAATTTATGATAATAATAATAACAAAAAGCAAAAATAAGATGGACAGAATTTGTATATTCATTTTTACTTCCTCCTAACTCCAACAATTAATACGGATAAAATGACGTTAATCATATAATAGATATTTTTCCATGCACGAATACTAGAAACGCCAGTTTCTCGTTCATTCATACTTACTGGAACTTCTTGTACGATAAAATTCTGTTTTAAAATTTCCGTCGTTGACACTGGTTCAGGATATTCTAATGGATAGTCCTCAGCAAATTGACAAATAAGACTTCTATCCACTGCACGGAAACCACTTGTCGTATCATATATTTTCTTTCCTGTTATGAGTTTTATAAAAAAAGAGATGACCTTTATACCAATTCTTCTTGCTGCACTAGATTTAAAGTCACTGCTCGTTTTATCAATAAAGCGTGAACCTATAACCATATTTGCTTCTTTTTTTAAAATGGGTTTAATCAATTTTGGTACATATTTAACATCGTGTTGTCCATCCCCATCAAATTGTATTGCGATGTCATAATTATGTTCTTTGGCATATTTATAACCGGTTTGAACGGCACCACCAATTCCTAAATTATGTATTAAATGAACACAAGGAATTTTATTTTTATCACAAATTGATCCAGTATTATCTTTTGATCCATCATTAATTACAATTACATCTAACGTAGAATCTTCTTTTTTTATTTTTTTATATACATTTAAAATATTATCTTGCTCATTATAGGCAGGAATAATTAAAAGAACTTTTTGCATATCCTACACCTCTATTTCATTATACAATAAATAAGTTGATAAAGTAAAGAAAACATAAATAGTTTTATAAGGTTATCCATAAATTATTTGATATATGACATTTTTTTGAAATTTTTTATTAATTCAAAAATATAAAATCTAATAGAATATAATTCATTATATAACAAACAAATTTTTTAATTTTAACATAATAAAAGATGACTTTTTGGTCATCCTTTTTATATCTTGATAGTTCATATTTTTAGGTCAAGAATAGGAATATAATTCTTTACTTTTTTTATATTAATCAACTTTTTTTAAATTGATTTTTTGATTTTCTATCGAAAAGCGATATAAATTTCCTACTTTTATTTCATCACCAGTAAATACCTTTTGATATTCATCAATAAAAGCATCATCTAATTGTGCAAAATACAAATAATCATATTCTTTCATATATTCTAAAATATCATCAAAATTACATTCATAATTTTCTTTTTCTTCTTCCGTAATCGGCCAACTAAAATGTTTTAAATTTGTAGAAATCGCACCACCATAATATTTTAATGTAAATTGATAAGAGCCTTGACTATCTTGAGCAATCACAAAAACCTTTGCATTATCTTCCACTTTTGAATCCAAATAACTTCCTTGCCATTCATAACCATCTGGAACATTTCTTACGATTTTAGGTTCTAAAAAAGTAAATGTATTGGTATTTAATATTAAACATAAGAAAACTAAAATATAAAGGTTATAATCCTTTTTTGTATAAACAAAATAAATAAAATAAGCAATAAGAATAAGAATAATCACATAAGTCGGCATATATCGATTAAACGAAGCTAAACTTGGTCCTTCGGAAGGTCCAAAACAAAAAACGTATAAGCAAAGCATAACGAATGCATATCCTATAGCTCCTAAAAGAAGACTAATTAGTAAACCATTTTTTATATATTTTGTTTTTTTACTACATGTTTTAAAACTGAAATATACAAGAAATAAACCAAGAAAAACTGCAGGAATATAAGAAAGGCTTAAATTTCCTTTAACAATATTATATCCAAACAAAGAATGAATAAAATTCCAAAATGCTTGATTTTGAAATGGTTCACCATAAGTATTTTTTGCAATCGACAATAAATGTTTAAGATCTATGTCAGATAATTCAAATTGCCCGATAATACCTAAAGAATCAATGTAATGATTCCAAAATATCCATAAAGAAAATGGAATAATAATTAAAGTAAAAATGCAACAAATAAGATGTTTGGTATGTTTTAAAGTCCACTTTTTCTTATAAACTTCATGAAAGAAAAACGAAAGAAAATAGAAAAATAAAATCATAAGATATAAACAAATTCCCATTTGTTTTGTAAGTAATAAAGTAGAACCAATACTAGCTAATAATAACAGTAACATTCTGGAAAAAATATCTTTCGAAGTGAAAATTAAAAACATACCTAATACGACGAGCATGGACATTGTATAATCTGTATAAATTGTATTGATTACATTATGTGCATCAAAAAGTAAAATGCTCATATAAACAATTAAAATTGACGTTATTGTTGTAACAATAAAAGGAATTTTTTTATCGCTTTTAGATTTTTCAAAAATTGGAATCATCATACTAAAGTTAAAAATATGTAAAGCTTTTATCACATAAACTTCGTTATAATTTCCCAACAATTTACACCAAAACAATTCAAACAATTGAATAATTGGTGGATAATCTTTATGAACCATTAGGGTAGACAAATCAACAGAATAAAAACTATCTAATCGAACCATCTCTTTTACCATAACACCCCAATGAGAAAATTCATCCCAAGTACTAAAAGTTCGATTATAATCCAAAAGATAAATCATTCCATAAAGAATTAAAAAAGCAAAAAAACCTTTGGAAAAATAATTTTTTATACGATTTTTATCTTTTCGAAAAAGAAATAAAAATAGAAAAAAGGAACAAGAAAATAAAATACAAAAATAAAAACCAATAGAAAATGTAGAAAATAGAAATTGACTAAAAAATAAAAGAAAAGCTGTAAAAATCACAGTTAAAGGAAGGCAATAACCAAATTTTTTTCTTAATAGAAAACTTAAACTTCCCGTAAATGCTAAAATATACAACAAAGGCAATAGAAATGCTATCATTCAATATCCCTTCCTTTTTTACCACAAACCATTACAAATAAAATCATAAAAATAGTAATTACTTGTATATACCATATATAT
>CALVWH010000050.1 GCA_944364705.1 uncultured Bacilli bacterium
GATCCAACCGCTCCTCCTACTGCTTGTGCAGACATTTTTTGAATTCCTTTTATTTTCGCAATTTCTTTTGCTATATCGTTATAAGTAACTACGCTTCCATAAGGAATTTTGTTCATAAGATCCGTTACAAGACGGCGAAAAGGTGTTAAATTTTCTATTTTGTATTTTGGAGTAAACGATGGTTCTTTTCCAGAAAAATAAATATCTAACCATTTTTCCGTTTCTTCAAAAATTGGTAAATCTTTTTCTATATAGTCAAACGAATGTTTTAAGCAATCTCTAGATTCTTCAAACCATAACCCCGTTAAATATTCTCCATCGCTTCGCATATGCAAGATTCCAATTGGTGAAACATATGTTTTTCTATAGACCATAATCACTCCTCCTTTTCAACGGTTTCGATCATAAAAATCAAAGATATTTTGCTAAATGATATTCTTTTACTTGTTTTTTACTTTCTAACGTTATCAATTTTGATGAATATTGAGAAAGCTCTCTTTCCAATTTTTCTCTCTTTGTCTCGAATTCTTTTGTCCATTGATACATTTGTTTCAACATTTTGATACTTGGCTTATAATTACATTTTTCTATGTGAAGCTTCTGTTTTAGAAATCGCAAAAAAATTCTTTTCTTGCGAATCTTTAATGGAAGATTTATATAAAGAATTTGGTCTGCATAATCGAAAAGAAAATATAAATTTTTTCTTAACGTTCCTTCCAAAATCCAATGTTCCTGATCATTTATTTTTTCAATGATTTCTCGTTGTTCTTCCACATTTCTTTTTCGATGATTTTCATCATCATGGACAATAGAATCTATCTCATAATATGAGATTCCAGACTCTTTGGATAATCTTCGTGCTAACGTTGTTTTTCCACTAGCTACAATCCCTAGAATTAAAATCTTCATAAAAGAATCCTTTCATACTTTATCTATCTTTATCTTATCAATCTTCTTTTAACCTGTCAATTTCTATTTTTTTAAAATTATTCTAGGTTTTTTTTAAAAATTTCGTTATAATTAAATTAGAGAGTGGTGAATCAAATGAATAAAACAACAAAATATCTTCTTCTTTTATTTCTTTTTTTCGAATTTGGACTGCCTCTTCTTAGTAGCTTATTTACCTATGATCCAGAAGAAAGTACAGGGCCAAACGATTATGCAAGAATTACCGATATTGACTATAAAGCCGAATTAGTCGATGAACCTAAAAACGGTGGAAATGTGGTGATTACCGAAAAAATAACCTATGATGTACATGCAGCTTCTGACCAAAACTTATTTTGGGAATTATGGCGAGATCTTCCAGAAGATTATGTCGATGGTTTAAAAGTTGATTATCAAGTAAATTACGTAAAACAATTAAATAAAGATGGAACCGAAACCGTTTATACAGAAAGTCCAAAATTATATTGGGATGACTATGATTATACCAGTTCAATATATGGACCTGGAAAATGGTATCATAGCGAAGGCCCATATAATGAGGATCTAGCAAATTATGAATGTATCTTCTTTTATGTAGATGGTCTTTACCGAGAAGAAGTTACGTTTGAAATTCAATATGAAATGCATAATGCAGCTTTACGGTATCTTGATGTATCTGAGTTATATTTAACCATGTTTTCTGAAGAAACAATTAAATATTTAGAGTCCTTTAAAGGCCAAATATTAATTCCTGAAAAAGATATGCCAAAAAAGGGAAATTATTTAGCTCATACGTATGGAACCAATTCGAATACGTTTGCTTATACCGAATCGGATACGAAAAATCCAGGATATCATACCTTTTCTTTTGATTTAGATCAAGAAGATCTAAAATTTAAAAAATATAACCAATATTTAGAATTTTCTCTACTTTCGTATCATGAGGATCGTCATATTTTTACAGATTATGCTCCGTCTAATATTTATTCCAACGATGTTTATTTAGAAGAAGCTTTGAATGCGATAAAAGAATATGATGAACTTCCAATCAAAGCAAGACATCAAAAAATAATCTTCTTTTGTGGATCGATCCTGCTTTCTATTTTTCTTCTCTATCTTGTTCTTACGATGGATAAACGTATTCGAAAAAAACATACGTTATATGAACCACAGACAAAAATAAAATTCTTCCGAGATATTCCAAGTGATTTAGATCCTTATTTTGCTGCTAAGCTTGTTCATTCGAAACACAATCATAAAGTAAAAGATAGTGATGGATATTCTTCTTTGATGCTAAGTCTAGTTCGAAAAGGCTATATTGAACTGCAAAGAATTGACGATACCAAAGATTGGACTTCAACAAATATTATCCTTAACATATTATATCAACCATCACAAATTGCAGGTACAAATTTTTATCGTACCGGACTTGAAGATGTATTATCCGAAATAAATTCTTCGAAAACAACCCCACTAAATAATCAAAAGGAACTTCCGAAAGAACCAACAATCTTAGAACTTTATAATATTTATGGAAAAAAATTAGAAACACTTTCTGTAAATGAAGAAACATATTTTAACTTACTTGTTCGGCATGCGACGGATGGAACCATTTTTATGAAAGATTTTCAAAAGAAAATTTCTTTCGATTATGATTACACAAATCAGTTTGTAACTTCTATTGAAAAATCAATTTTAAATATTGGAATTCTTCAAAAATATTTTCAAAAAGTAGATTATGATCGAATAAAAAAGAATACACGTTCTTTATCCACTTTCTTCTTTATATGTGGAATTCTTCTATTAACCATTGGAAATTATATTATTTCCATAACGAGGTTAGATTTTGCTTACGGATCGTTCTTTATCCTTAGTCTAATTCTCTTAATTTGCGCTTTTGTTTTAAGAAAAAAAGCAAATAAATATTTACTATTTACACAATTTGGAGAAGATGAATATAGTAAATGGCGAGGACTTTATAATTTTTTAAATAGTGAAACATTATTAAGCGAACGAACGATTATTGAATTACCATTATGGGAAAAATATTTAGTTTACGCAACAGCATTTGGAATTTCAGATAAAGTAATCAAAGCATTAAAAATTCGCTGCCCAGAAGTATCTAGTAGTCCAATCCTCAGCAATCATTACTACTGTTCTAGAAGCTTCCGAGTTAATAGTCGCTCTTTCCATCGAGCAACGCATAGAGCCTCTTCTATTTCTAGAGGATACCATAGCCATTCTTATTATGGTGGTGGAGGCCGTGGAGGCGGCGGTGGTGGCGGAGGTCACTAAAAAAAGAATAATTCAAAGGAGTTATTCTTTTTCTTTTACAAAAAAATCTTCTGACTTCATTTTTGAAAAATCAACATGAATTTGTTTTTCTAAAAAGGTTTTATCAAACGTTTGATAAATTGTTTTCGATATATATTTTTCTGCAACTTTTAAAATATATTTGTAATCTGGAAGATCATCTGGAAAATAAATTCCACCGTTTTCTTTATGTTTTAGCATCCAACATACGGCTGCTAAAGCAGACATCGCAACTGGGGTAATTGTTGGGGTTTGCCAATAAGAGTTTTTCTTAAAATACGATCGTTCTATCCGATTTCCAACCCATACTGGTTGAAAATGATCTCCCATTAAAAGAACTCCTACATATTCTGTCCCTTCTTTTATTTTTTCCCGGTAAACAATTTCGGCCTCTTTTGGATATCGATGTCCCCTTATGATACTTTGACCATTTTCCTCTTCGATATCCTGCGGTTTCTCTGGATCTACTTCGGGATATTCATTTACTTTTGCTTTCTTTAAATATTCTTTTGCTAACGGACATGGAGAATAAATAAACATAACCGATGGCCGGTAAATAACGTTCTCTCCATCTGTTACTTCTAAACTTTTCGCAATGGTAATTGTTTCTTCATGAGGAACTAAATACCCTTCAAAAGCACCATTCGGATAATACGTTTGACATTTCATATCTACTGCAATCTTTTTATATTCAGCAAATCCATTTTTGGAATCGAAAGAGCGAAAGAAACGTTTATTTTTTATTTCTTCATGGGTTCCGATATTTTGAGTAGCTTCGCTTAATAATTCAAAAAAGAAAGAATCCGTGCACCAGGTATTTACTAATTTATCTTCTTTAAATTCTTCCTTAATTTCTTGTAAATCAATATCATTTACGTGAATCATACGAATTCCTAATTCTTTTGCAAGCTCACGAAATTGATTTTCTTTTAATAATTGGTTTAATTTTTTATTTTTTTTAAATTGTTTATGAACAATATATTCGATCGCTGCTTTTACAAAATGAGAGACTAATCCGGGATTATTTCCATGATGAAGAACGATGGGATACTTGGCATATCTTGAATCCTTTTTATAAGTTTCTTTCATTTCTTGTTTTAAAAGATATTCCGTAAAAATACTATACCAATGTTCTGGCCAGTCGGTTTCTCCGGTATTTAAATACATAATATTGTTTTCTGCACACCATTTACAAAAATCTCTAGTTCCTACGGTATCGGCAAAATCAAGGAAAAGGTCCCCTTCTTTTAAAAATTTACCTAAAATTTCTTTAAAATTTTCTTTATTGATTTCATAAACAAAAAAGTTCGTAGAAATTCCTCCCATGTTGATATATGATTCAAATTCCCATTGGTTTCTTGTAATTACGATATAATTATTTTCATGAAAAGAAATTTCTTTGGATACTTTTTCAAAAAAACTTTTTCCTACAGCACCAAAACCAAATTGAACGATTTTTCCCGAGTATTTTATCATAAAATCATCACTTTCTTATTTTATAAATCATCTATTTTTACTTTTTTGATTTTTATCGCTTTTGGGTTTTCATAACCATTGGTAAATAGTATTTGAAGGTTCTTTGTTTGAAATCGGTAAAGGATTTTTTTTAAATCTTTAGCAATATCGTTTCCTATGACAATCATTTTTGTAATGCCATTTTTTAGAAAATATTCTGCAGATGGCAGATCCTGTGGATAAACATCCCAACTATTATCAAAAACAAAACGATTTTCTTTATATCGACAGAGTCGATTGCTATCAAGTAGAAAAACAGGTGGAGCATCTTTTTCTAAAGGTATTTTTTTTAATTCGCTGGCTCCCCAAATTAAAAAAGGTTCAATTATCGCATTGTTTGTTGTTGACATGGTTCCCATATTCGGATTTGTTCCATTAAAAATAGGAATTGGGCGAAAACCTAGTTTGGCTAATTGAATTCCTCTTTTGATACTATCTCCGCCAGGAAGATCGATAAGAATTGCTACATCGTTTTGTTTTTTTATAGAATCGTTATAAGGTATCGTAAAATCTAAGAATTCCTTAATTTCTTTTGGGTGATCAATTCCAATAAAGGGTACTGGTCTTACCCAATCGGTCCATTTTTTATTGGTAGGTGCCCATATTTTATAAATTTCTTTTCCGCTCATTTTTCTTGTTCCTTTCAATAAGTACGGGGATATCTTTCGCATGAGAATCGATTCTTGGCGTTTCACTAATTCTAGCATAAAATCCAGCATGTTTTCCATCTATGGTATAAGATCCTAAACATACATGAAATTCTTTTCCTTCGATATCTTTTAAAGGTTTGCTGATAAATTTTTTTTGAGCAATATATTGTTTTGGATGTTTTTTCACATCGTTTAAAATTTCTTGGTATTCTTTTCCTCTACACGCTTCTTTGATCGATATTTTTTCTCCAACTCTTCCACAGGCTGGTTTATAAAGGTATCCTTCTTTTCCTTTTGCTTCTTTTACTTCGATGGTATCTGGTAATAATTTTTTCCAAGTATCAAACGTAAGATGATTTTTTTCTAAAAGATTCCAAAGCAAAGGAAAACGTTTTGTTTGAGCGAAGATTGCGATTGGATGATTACAAGAAGGCGTTATGGTATCAAAGTAGCCACTCCATGTTTTGGGTCTAATGTCTTTTAACCATTCTAATGGTGTAAAGCGAAAAATAAAATCGATATCTCCCATATGTCCATCTAGAACACTAATCGCTTTTTTTTCTTTAAAATCAATATGTTCTACAGCTCCATAAAGGGAATGAAACCCAAGAGATTCCATTTTATCTCCAAGATATTGCATTACTTGCCGATCATCGCTATAAGACGTACAATGAACAAACATAATCGTACCATTTGGTTTGATTTTTTTTTGGATTGTGCGTGCTAAAAAATCACCAAAATCAATCGAATCGTATAAGTTTTCATCAAGCGTTTTTATGGCAAGTTTTGGAAGTAAAGAGGCTTCGGCAAAGCCCCCTGGAACATCACTATTTACTTCACTTACTGCCCAAGTTCCATCGATGGTTGGATGAAAATCATAGCGCATTAATCGTATATGTTTTTGGGGATCATAATTTTTCATTTTTTTTAGTTCTTGGTTAATTTTTTTAGGAAGTGCCAATGTTTTAGCACAAGATAAATGATTGTTTAAAAATTCTTCTGCTTTTCTTGTTTCTAGTTCTAAAGTTTCTGTTAGGTTTGCAACTTCTTTATATTCTTCTTCTGTTAATACCAAAACCTGTTTGGCTAAGGTAAAATCATCATAGAACTCGGGATCCCATTTGTAACAATCAAACATTGCATCGTATCGGTAAGTTTCAAATTTTTCTTCTGGAATTGATACCAATTTCATAAAATGCCTCTTTTCTGCCAAACTTATACATTTTCACAAATAAAATCAATGACATCTAGTTCTTCTTCTTTTGTTTGTTTTTTATCTTCTTCGGTAAGATCGGTAAAATATTTATTTAATTTTTTATGAATCGAAATGGAATTTAACGGATATCCTGAATTTCTTTTTTGAGTTGGTGTATCGACAATATAAAAGTCTTCTTTGCTCCAAGTATATGTTTTTTCTATTCCGTTTTTAATCACTGCAAGTCCATAAACCCACTTACCAATAAGTTTTCCTTCGGTTCCATATTGTTTGGCTAAATTCACATAATGCCTAATCATTTCTTCATCGTTTAATCGTTTGTTTTGAATTCTTCGAACAAATACTCCTGGTTGGAAATCTTCAGGAACGTTTTCTAAATATAAATTATCATCCATGGCAATCGTTGTCATACCAGAAGTTTCATAATAGGCTCTAGCTTTCATCAATGCGTTAGAAATCGCATCTTTTCCATTTTCTTCTACTTCGATAGGAATCTTTTTTTCGTTTAAAGAAATCATGTCAATTCCTCTATTTCGTAATTTTTCTCTAAATCTTCTCACTTTAGCAGGATTTTTGGTTGCGAATAAAATTTGTTTCATATCATCCCTTCTTTCAATAAGTTTCTAATTTTTTTCTTCTTTTTGTTTTTCTATGATATATAAAATATCTTCAATGGCTTTATCGATATGAAAAAAGCCATTTCCTACTGGATAATATACAGAATAAAAAGAATATTCTTTTCCATGAATTTTTTTTAAAAATAATTTTTTTCGACATTCGGATACACATATTTTTTCATTTAAAACGATGGAACTTACTTGGTTTCCAAATAAAATAATCACTTTTGGTTTTACAATTTCGATTTCTTTGAAAAATAAATTTAAATAGGTTTGATATACCTGGTCTTTCAGTGGTCTAGCATCTATTTGTGTACATTTTCCTAGATTAGTAATAAAATATTTATGTTTTTTTACATTTTCATAAACTTCTTCTGCAAAAGATTCGGTCCACTCTTTTCCTTTCATCGAACGAATTTTATCATAAATTTCTTGATCTAGTAAATGTAACTCATAAAATAAAGTCCATACATTTTTTGTTCCAATCCATGGTGCTTTTAATCCTTTCCAATCTTTAGAAGCAGCAATATTTCTTCCTGTTGGATTCATAAAAACAAAACAGATATCAGGATTTTCTTCCAGTCCTCCATAATAAATAGAATCTAACTCTTTCGATCCATACGTTTGTTGCAACTGATCATATTCTTTTTGTAAATCTTGTAATTTCATATGTTCCTCTTTTCTGATTCTTTATATCTTTTAATAATTTTAAAATTCATAAATTTTTATTTCACCATTTTGTAAACCTCGATTTAAAAATTTCCCATCTTGAATTCCTTCAAAATATCCATTAAAAGCTTTGGAAACCCCACTATGAGCTACAATCAATACCTGTTTATAATCTTTTGTTTTTAAATCGTTTAAAAATTGATAAATTCTTTCAAAAAATTCTTGAATATTTTCACTAGTGCCATAAGAAATTTTTGTATTATAATTCCAATATTCTTCCCGATCAGTCGAATTAATTGGTTTTCCATTTAAATCGCCACAGTTTCGTTCTTTTAGTCGATAATCAATTACAATTTTTTCATTTTCTTTAGCAAGAATTTGAGCAGTATGTCTTGCTCTAAGAAGTGGCGATGTAATGATCAAATCAAAAGATATATTTTTTAATTTTTCTTTGCTTTTTTGTGCTTGTTTTTTTCCCTCTTCCGTCAGATCTTCATTTAACGTAGAATATTTTTTTAATACATTATGTAAAACTTGTCCATGTCTTACCAAATAAATCATCATGATCTCACAACCTCTTTCTTTTTTAACCAAATTAGTTTTTGTGCATAAAGAATAACGATTCCAGTTACAAAAGCAAGCAAAAGTTTAAAAAATATAATTTGATGAAATAAACTTACGATAAATAAAATGAAATATCCTAAAATTCTAGAGATATTTAAATAAACTTCACAAATAACCTGATGTTCTACTAAATAATCTTTTTCTATCTTTAAATCTTCGTTCACAATTTCATATCGTTTTGTATCCCCTGCATTTCTTAATAAAACTAAAAATATAGCAGAGGAAAAATGATAAAGAAGAATGGTTCCTTTATTAAGATTAAAAATCAAAAAAATCACCGAAAAAAGAAAAATAAAGCTACTAATGGATAAAATTTTGGGATTACTTTTCCATTTGTACCCAAAAATATATACGGAAACAATGGAACAAAGCGAAGCAATGGTATTTAGAATTCCTAAACTTAAAGAAGAACGAAAAGTGATGACAATCAAAATCGTAATTAAGGTGTCTAGTAAATAATTTACGATGCCATCGCATGCAAATAATTGATATACCGTTTGAAATTGTTTTTTTTCTCTTACATAGGTTATGTATTCTTTTAAATTATAGGATTTTTTATAAGTTTTTGCCTGATCTTCAATAAAAAAAGAACATAAGAACTGTAAGAAGGATAAAGGTAAAATAGCTTTTGCAACTACAGAGAAAGAATGCACTTCAATAGATGTTCCAAAAATAATAGGAAAAATTAATTCTAATACAACTTCTAATATGGATTTAAAAGAAATAAATGCATTGGTTTTTTGTTTTGTATGTTCGTTAATTAGAACATGGGCTGCTATCCAAAATAATCCTTGAACAATTCCATAAAAGAAACCTAAAGGAGCGAAATAAAGAACAATTTTTTCTTTTAAAAAAGCAATGAGTAAAATATACATGCAGTAGAGAAAAATACCACTTCGAAATACAAGTACTTGATGTTTATTTTTCACAATTTTTCCAAAGAATAAAAAAGTTAATAAAATTCCAAGGAAAGATAAAATATAATACATAGAGATTTTACTATAGTCATAATGGGTTAAGGTGATAAAATAAGCAACCATAAACGTATTTAAAAACATATATAAAATACTATTAATCAGTAAAGCTCCCATTAAACCAAAAGTACTTTTCTTTTTCTCTTTTTTCATATACTTCTTCTCCATCGTCGTTTTCTATCCTAAAAATATAAATAATGAAAACCTAATTTTTTATAAATTGTAGAAGCTCTTGGTAAAGATAAGATTCTAGCAAATAATAAATTATAAAATTCATCAAATAAAACAATACCACATAAAGTATAACTTAGAATTAAAAATTTTTTTCGATCCATATTGCGTGCTAAAGAAAAACAAAAAGGAACAATCAAATAGATTAAGAGTAAACTAGAAAATCCAAAAACAAGAACACTTCTTAAACAAACATACCCATGAATATTCCCAAAATTTAAAATTTCCGAATTATAATCCCAACATTTTACACTTCCAAAAACATCCATTCCATATCCAGCAATATATTCTAAAATCCCACAAGTAATCGCACTTACGAAAAAGACAAAGAATGGATTTTTTCGTTTTCGATAAGTGAAAAAATAAACAAATAACGCTCCGGTAGCATAAATATTGATCCATGGTAAAAAGTTACCTCCACGCCAATAAAAGGTTGTCATTCCACTATTAAAAAAATAAAAAATAAATTCGTAGCAAAAGCCAAAAAAGCCAGCAATAACAATGATAAGAGCAAAAATTCCAGCCCATGTATATTTATCAAATTTCGCATCTTCGTTTAAATATTTTTTATATTTTTCTTTCATAAAGCACTCCTTCTTCCGAAAGCATTTTTATAAGCTTTCAACTTATTTCTATTTTCCTAAATTTTGTATGTTCAACTTGATCCTGCCTATTCTCATTCTATCAAAAATAGACATCTTTTTCAATTCTCTAAATAATGATAAAAAACATAGAAATTTTTCTATGTTTTATGCAACTTTATCTTTTATTTTTTTCTCTAATACTTTTTGTTTACTCATATTTTTTTGTTCTTCTAAAGAATTTTTTGCTCTTTTTACTTCTTCTAGTTTTAAATGAACATCATCTTCTAAGATTTTCAACTCGTTAAAAACAGAAACCAAATTTTCATCCATTTCATATTTTTGGTTAAGTTCTTGTTTAAAAGATGAAATTTGTTCAAGGGAATCTTTACATACATACTCTATTTTATCCATATCGCTTAAGGTACTAGTGAGTTTATTATGAATATTTTCAAAAGCAATATAATCAAGGTAATATTCTTCTTTCCTCAAAGTATTTCTCATACTTCGAATACTATTATTAACAAGAACAGCACTCGTTAAAACACCTAAGGTCTTGTTTTTAAATAGTTTTAAAGGAACTAAAGATAAAACGGTTTTTATCGATCCTAACATAAAGGTTCGTAATTTAAAAAGAAAGCTTTTCTTTTTTAAGATTGGTTTTATTTCCATCATTTCTTTTTTTAACTTTTGGATTTTTATTTTATTTTGTTTTATGTTTTCATCGATTAATTTACTCATAACTAATAAATCTTTTAATTCCAAGCGATCAATTTTAACTTTCTTTTGTTCTTTGATTTCTGATTTTATCGTTTTCTCTTTAGCGTTTTTTTCTTTTGTTTCTTTAATTTTTGTCTTTTCTACTTTTTTATTTTTTTCTTCCATTGTTTTTTCTAATTTATCCAAATCTTTTTTTCTTAAATAATTTGCAGTTAAAATTGGTATAATCATTGGAAGTACTGGAAGAACTTCTTTTTTCTTTGGTTTTATTTTTTCTTTGGAGTCTTTTTTCGATGATATATTTTTCATTTCTTCGTTTTTTGGTTTTTCTAAAGCCATATCGAAAGACGGTGTTATTTTTTCTTTTTTTAATTCTTGATGTTGAATAACGGTTTCCTTTTCCATATCTTCTTTTTTCTTTTGTTTTGTTGTTTCTAATTTTTTCTTAATCGCATTTTCTTCTAATTTATTTTCGAATCGTTCCATTTTTTCTTGTACAGTTTCTTTTGCTTCTTTTAAATTTGTTTGGCATTGATTTAATATCTCTTTGTTTTTTTTCTCAGTTTGTAAATCTATTTTTTTCGCAAGGTCGATAAGTTCTACTTCTTCCATGTCAATCTTTAATTTATAATTGTTTAATTTTTCTAAATCTTCTTCTTTTTTTACCTCATTTTTTAATTTTTGTGTTTCTTGCTTTTTTTCATCCAAAGCTACGAAACGATTGCCTGCATTTTTTTCTTTTCTGGTTATGAACATTCCACCAAGAAAACAACCAGTAACTAAAATGGTTTTTTTCGCATAAAACCAAAGACTAAGACGTTGTTTTTCTTGTTTTTCTTTTTCCATTTTTCTTCTTTTTTTTATTAAAAAAATCCACCAAGATTTTAATCGATCTTTAATACTTCCCTTTTCATTCATATTGATCACCACTTGTAATATTTTATCATAGAATTGACTTTTTTACAAAAATTTTCTTCTTTTATTTGACTTTATTTTAAATTTATGATAAAGTTAAAAGGCATAGGAGAAAAACTTTTTAAGGAGGGAAAAATATGGCAGTTAAAGTTACCAATAAAAAACCACTTTTTGGAAATCGTAGAAGTCATGCTTGTAATGCTACAAGACATGCACAAAAACCAAATGTACAAAAAGTAACCTTAGATAATGGATTAAAGATTAGAATTAGTGCTAGAGAGCTTAGAACTTTAAAAAGAACTAGCAACATTTCGGTAAACAATGTGGTAGACAATGTAGTAAATACAACCGCAAACGAAGTTGAAGAATAAGAGTTTCTCTTATTTTTTTTTACAAAAAAAAGATCAAATGATCTTTTTAAAATACCCAACTCGATAACCATCTTAAATTTTCAATAGAATTTGGATCTACAAAAGCCCCAGAACTAATTGGAAAGAAATAAAAGAAAAAGAAAATAATGAAAATAAAGTAGAAAATTAAAAAGTAATGTTTCGGTATTTTTTTATCAATTTCTTTTAACAGATAAGTCAAAGATAAAATGGTAACTAAAAAGGCTGGATAATAATGGTATAAGAACATTCCTCTTGAAATATTCATATAAGGAAGTAACATACAAAGATAAAAGATTCCCAGTAGAATGGCCTTTTTATCTTTCTTTATGATTTTATATAAAATAAAAATTAAACTAATTGCGCAAGACCACCAAAGGATCGGGTTTCCAATTCCAGAGATTGAGGATTTTAATCCTTCATAAGTTCCGTAATAATACCATACCGGTTTTATCATAAGTGGCCATGTATACCAAGAAGAATAAAATGGATGAGATTCTGTTAAGGTTGAATGATATTGAAACATTTGTTTCGTGATATCGATAAAGTCACTAAAGTTTTCGATATGAAAATAATAAAAGTTTGGATAACAGAAATAACAAAGAAGGTAGATAGCAAAAATATTGATTCCAAAAAAGAAAACACAGGAAATTATAATTTTTTTGCCATCTTTGGTAATTTTCTTGTTTTGAATATAAGTTTTAAAGAAATGAAGAAAGAACACAATAGCAAGAGCTAGTCCAGCGAAAAATCCTGTCCATTTGGTTGCGATTGCACATCCAACAAAAAGTCCAGAGAAAAACAAATACCATTGTTTTTTTCTCAAAGGATCTTCTTTTTTTAATTTTAAATAAGAATACATGAAATAAAACGATAGTAAAATAAAAAGGGCTAAGCAAGAATCCATGGTTCCAATTCTTCCTTGTGTATAATGGAAATTATCAAAGATTAATAAAAGGGCTGCGATTACACCATATCGTGTTTTTCCAAATAATTTTTTGGCAAACAAAAAGATTACTGGAATCATAAGTACGGCTGCTAAATTACCAACAAGTCGATAATAGAATGGTGCCATATGAAAAAGTCGAATTGGAATGGATGCTAAAATTTTAGAAAGTGGTGGATGAACCCACTCATAGACAGGAAGTCCAGTTGCATATTCATAAGAGGTTCTGGCAAAATATACTTCATCAAAATAAGCACTATTATAAGAGCTAATTTTTTCTGGCACAGTTGCCTGTTCATCAATCAATGCTTCCCCATGTGAAGATAATGGCTTTAAAGAAAGTTGATTTCCTCTTTCATCAAAAACAGCAATCTCACCTAAATTGGTTTCTTCTTCTAATTCTATCTTTAAATAAGAAAAAGCATTTTGTGTAACAATATCGTTCCAAGAAAAAACATATTTATTATCTTCCTCAGTAAGTAAAGTATAGGTTTCATTATCATTCGAAATATATATTTTCATTTGATTAAAGATATGCCCAGTAAAATAACGAATTTTATAAATAATAGTTGGATTTTCGACTTGATATATATAGGTATTTCCTTCTACAAACGTATTGGGATTAGTAAAAGATCCTAAATTCATAAAAGAAAAAATTGCATATCCTAACGTCAAAATAGTTAAAAGAATCCATGTATAATGTTTTTTTATAAATTTCATAAACAACACCACCGTTATTATATCATGAATCAAATAAAACGAAAAGTTTAAAAGAAAGAAAAAGGGGCTGTCTCAAAATTAAGTGATTGATTTTGTATCAGTCTCTTTTTTTTGTAATCAAAAAATATAATAGAAAAGGCTGAAACAATAAAGCTTCAGCCGAATGTGATACAATATTCTTGTTC